>NZ_JBQSVY010000013.1:0-101572 GCF_052446175.1 Halomonas sp. AOP43-D1-4 | reverse complement strand
AAGTATCGCCCACCAGCGGCCCACTTAGGTAGAAGTTACCTTGACGGCTATCGCCTGAAGAACTGCTTTCCTGCAGCACGGTATCGACCTGAAGGTTGCCATGCCATTGCTGGGCCACCTTGCGAGTGATCACGTTGATTACCCCACCAATAGCGTCTGATCCATATAGAGTCGACATGGGCCCACGCACGATTTCAATACGTTCAATAGCTTGTAGGGGCGGCAGCCAATCCTGTTCGAAACCAGCGCTACCGTTCGGGCGCGATTCACGCGAGCTCTGCGGACGACCGTCTACCAAAACCAGCGTGTACTGGGCAGGCATACCGCGAATGGAAATGTCGTGCCCGTTATCCCCCCCTCCGCCTCCGGTTACCGTTACCCCCGGTACATCGCGCAGCGCGTCCGTAATATTTTGGTAATGGCCTCGCTCCAACTGCTCGCGAGATAATACGCTAATGGAAGCGGGGGCGTCCTTTATCTGCTGTTCGAAGCCCGAAGCGGTCACCACCATATTGTTTAATGTCTCAGACTGCTGGGCCAGCGCGGTGCTTGTTGCCAACGAGGCAACTGTAGTTGCGAGTAGCGTTAGACGAAATGAGTTAGGCATGTTATTTCCATTGTCTAAAATAATTAAGCTGAATGGTAACTATTAGCATTATCATGTTACCTACAAAGTTCCACCATGGGACGGCACGGGGTGTTCGGTAATACGCAACCTAAATGCCAATTATTTTCATTCCACCTCAAAAGTGGCACAATAGACGCTTCTTAATTGACCTGTGGCGCGACCATGTATGACTTTGACGAACTGGCTGCTTTCGCGGATGTAATGGCGACCGGTAGCGTGACACGCAGTGCGCAAAAGCTGGGGTTAGCAAAATCAACACTGAGTCGTCGTATCAGCCAGTTGGAAGCACGGCTTAATCAGCCACTACTACGCCGCCAGGCCAATCGTTTAATTCCTACCGAGGCTGGCCTGCTCTTTCATACGTACTGTACTGAATTGCTCTCGATGGCAAGCCACAGCCAGGAAGCCTTGGCCGAGCTGCGCGAAGAAATTAGTGGCAAAGTCACGCTGGAAATCCATGGGGCCTTGGCGCGAAGCTGGATGGCCCCTGTGGTCAATGCCTTTTTAAACAGTTACCCAAAAGTAGAGCTAGAGCTTCGAACCCGCGAAACACCGCCCACCAAAATGCATAGCAATAGCGTGCATGTATGGCTGGGCTTTACCAATGAATGCGGGCTTAACCAGGAGTGTCTGGGCCATTTAACCCGCGGGTTATATGCCAGCCCACGCTATCTGGCCGAAAACGGGTCACCAACCCATCCTGATGAGTTACCCCAGTACGCCTGGATCGACTTGCTCAACACGGCATCCAACGGACTAACGCTCCATCACGCCAGTTACGGTGATTATCTTTTCGACCCGCCACGCTCGCGCCTGCGCGTCGATTTGACCGCGCTGCATATCGACGCCATTGCGGGCCATCAAGGGATAGGTCTACTGCCCCACTGGTTAGTTAAACGGCGTGAAGAACATCACCCTGGCGAGCTGGTCCCTTGCCTGGTGGGCTGGGAGCCTACGCCGCTGCCCATTAATTTACTTTACGCTTACGGCCACCAACCTCGGCGAACCAACGCGTTGCTTGATTTTTTACGCCAGCACGTTCCCGTGCAGTGGCAACGCACAGCCGTAAACGCTTAACGAATTTTGCGTATTCGCCTTGCCTATTAGCAGGCTCATTAACGACAATAGGCAACCCACGATTGCCAAGGACCGTTAATGCTTGCCGAACTGTTTGCTGTTATGGCCCCCGTACTTGCCGGTGCGGGGTTAGGTTTTTTGTGGATTCGGCTAGGACACCCTTATCCTGTCGATTTTGTTACTCGACTGGTTTTCAACATCGGCACGCCCGCGCTGGTGTTGGCCTCGCTTGCGGGTGCCGACATAGATGCCGACACCTTTGGTCGCACCATGCTGGCGACTGCGCTGGTGATCATCACCATGGGGCTAGCGACCTTTGCTGTTGCCAAGCTGCTGGGCCGTGACTGGCGCGTTCTGCTGTCTCCCATGATGTACCCCAATACCGGCAACATGGGGCTACCAGTGGTTCTTTATGCATTTGGTAGCGCTGGTTTTGCTTATGGCATCACGGTGATGGTAACGGTCTCGCTGTTCCAGTTCACCCTGGGCTCTGTTCTCAACAGCCAAGGCAACCCGCTAAAAACGCTCGTTAAGACCCCGACGGTATATGCCATTTTAATTTCCATGGTGCTGCTGCTAACCGATACCTCACTACCGCCTTGGCTTGGCAACACCGTGGGCCTTATGTCGGGCTTTACCGTACCGTTGATGCTGATCACCTTGGGTGTTTCCTTGGCGAGTATTCAGGTAAAAAGCCTGCGTTCCGGGTTAGGGTTTAGCCTCGTGCGCATACCGTTGGCGGCGGTGGCGGCCTGGTTCATCGCAGGCTGGGTAGGGCTTCCGCCGCTGGCGCAAGGCATTCTCGTTTTACAAATGTGTATGCCCGTGGCGGTGTTTAACTATTTATTTGCCCAGCGTGCCCGGCGTGAGCCAGCTTATGTGGCCAGCCTGGTATTTTGCTCGACCCTGTTAGCACTGATCTACCTACCGATACTGTTAGCACTCCTAATGCCTTCTCTTGGTGGGGAATGAGCCCAATAGGAAAAGTCCCTGCTAGACTGATGAAAGCCTTATTGCAAGGTTCGCCCCGCTGAGGTTCCCCTTGGGCTCATCACTACAGGAGAATGCGCTATGCATGTGGAACAAAACGCCAGGCCGGTTAATTCATGGCCATCAACCGTTTTGGGCGGACTGCTGCTAACCAGTGCAGTGGGTACGGCGCACGCTGACGTTGTCCATGAATCTATCGAAACCGAGCATCTAGCCGTCGCCATTGAGCGGGTAGCCTCGGGGTTTGAACACCCTTGGGCGGTGGCATTTCTTCCGGATGGCCGCCTCCTGGTGAGCGAGCGCAACGGGCAACTGAATCTGGTAGATTCGCGCAGCGGTGAATACCAGGCGCTGGAGGGCATGCCAACGGTCAATCATCATGGCCAGGGTGGCCTGCTTGACGTGGTACTGCACCCGGATTTTGCAGACGGCAGCGGCGAACACGACTGGATTTACGTTACCTGGAGTAAACCCGACGCTAACAACAGCCGTACAGCACTTTCCCGTGTTTACTGGCAAGATGACCAATTAGGCGATGTAGAGCATCTGTTTGAGCAGGATCGTGCCTCGGCTCCCGGTCGCCATTACGGCTCACGCCTGGCCTGGTTAAACGATGGTACGCTGCTTATGAGCGTTGGCGACCGGGGTTCGGAGCCCTCCAGAGCGCAGGCGCGCGATGACCACGCAGGCTCTACGCTGCGCTTGACCGAAACAGGCGGTGTACCGGAAGACAACCCGTTTGTGAATGATGCCAGCACCCGAGATGAGATTTACTCGCTAGGTAATCGTAATATTCAAGGTATGGCCGTATTGAAAAACGGTGAGCCGTGGGTATCGGAACATGGCCCGCTCACGGGTGATGAGCTGAATCACATCAAGGCAGGTACTAATTACGGCTGGCCTGACGTAACGCTCGGCAACGATTACGCTACCCAACAACCCATGGGCGAAAAGTCGCTGCCAGGCATGGAAGACCCGAATTATGACTTTGAAGGACGTTTTGCACCATCCGGCTTAGCCGAAGTCAGAGGAAGCACGTTTAACGCTTGGGAAGGCAACCTGCTCGCAGGTGGTTTAAGCAGTGAACAGCTGCTACGCCTCACGCTGAATGGCGATGAAGTTACTGAAAGTGAGCGTATTCTTGATGGTCATATTGGCCGTATTCGTGATGTGCGCCAAGGCCCAGACGGCGCCATTTACTTGCTAACCGATGAGCGCCAAGGCAGCCTTTATCGGCTACTGCCTGCAGAATCCCCTTAATCCGGCGATTCTTTGATGGCCCCTATGTTCATAACTCTATTCATCAACCGCCGTTTCTACTGATAATGCTTTTCACTGATGAAACGCTTAATGCCACCATGGAAGCAGCATGCGACTTCGTAATTTAATTATCATCACCGTCATCGTACCGCTGTTTGTTGTATTGGTGGTGTTCAGCTTAGTGGCCATAAAATCGCTGGAAGACAATGTTCGCTCCAAACTGCAAACGGAAGTCGAGATCATTACTCGGGCGCTTAGCACCTCACTGAGTGGTGCGGTTTCCCGAGACAGCCCAACACCGCTAGAAGAAGCACTGCAATCGGCGTTTTCGTTCCATCGAATTTATGGCGCTTACGTCTTTGACCTTCAGGGGCGCGAAGTTTACGGGCTGGGCTTAGGCAAAGACCTTTTCTCTCCCGAAGAGATCCGCCAGGTAATTGAGCAGGATGACCTTTACAGTAATTATCGCCAGTATGATGGCTGGACCTATTACTCGGCCATCATCCCACTACGCACCCAGGATGGCACCGTTCATGGTGCACTTCAGGTTAACCGCTTAAATACCGGCATCGAAAATTACACCGGGTTTATAAGTATTGTGGCGGTTCTGGTGTTTGTCATTGGCGCAGCTGGCATCGTCTTTAGCATTTGGTGGGGGTTTAGGCGCTATATTGAACGTCCGCTTAATCGTTTATTGCACGTTATGCTACTGGTGGAAGACGGTGATCGTAGCCAGCGTGCGACGATAGACGGCCCGGCTGAGTATAGTCGGCTTGCCTCAGGTTTAAATGGCATGCTCGACGCCATGGCTGAAAAAGATCACGATATTGAAGAGCGTCAACAGCGTGAAATTGAGCTCGAAAAGCGCCTGCGTAAATCCAAAAAACTGGCAGAGCTGGGTGTTCTTGCAGCCGGCGTCGCCCACGAAATTGGCGCCCCCCTTACGGTTATTAACGGCCAGGCCCAGCGGCTAGCTCGCCGAAACGTCATTGGCGATGAGGAACGGGCCAAACTTGTCCGCATTCGCGGCGAAGTTGAGCGAATTGTCGAAATAGTTCGTCAATTAATGGAATTAGGCCGACAGCATAATGTCGAAAAAGGCGAGCTGGCGCTAGATCGGTTAATTCAAAATGCCAGCGATTTAGTAGAAGAGGAGCTTGAACCGCGAAATATCCGGTTGGATATCCATCTCCCCTCGCCCACGCCTTATTTACTGGCGAACGAACAGCAAATCGTTCAGGTGCTTACCAATCTACTGCGTAATGCAGCGCAAGCACCTAACGTAAGCCATATTCGCGTACGCGTACGTACGCATGATCATGAATTAACGCTCTATGTAGAAGACGATGGCCCAGGCATCCCTGCTAGCAACCATCAGCACGTTTTTGACCCATTTTTCACTACCAAACCGGTGGGTCAAGGCAGTGGCTTGGGGCTCTCCATGGTGCACCGTATTATTAATGACCACGGCGGTACGATTGGTGTGTTTGACAGCGCTCTTGGTGGCGCTGGATTTGAAATCACACTTCCACTTAGTGAAACCGCATCCGCTTGAGGACAACATTTGTGACCCATCAGGAACATCCTTTACCTTTGCTGGTAGTGGAAGATGACCCCGCTATCCGAGAGCTTTTAGAAGAAGAGTTGAACGATGCGGGCTATCAAACGCTTGGCGTGCCCAGCGCTGAAGAGGCCATTGCCCTACTAAGCCATACCCCTGTGGCCATGATGATTACCGATGTACGCCTGCCGGGGATGACGGGCATTCAGTTGCTGCAGCAAATTCGTCAAAGTGGCAGCGAATTGGGGATCATCGTTATTACCGCTTTTGGCACTATCGATCAGGCCGTTGAAGCGCTCAAGCTTGGCGCCAACGACTTCCTGACCAAGCCACTTGACCTTGATGCTATCCGTGAGGCGGTCTTTCGGGTGCTGGAGCGCCAGCGTCTATCGCTTTCACACGATACAGAGCTCAGCCACTTTCACGGCATTGTGGGCAAAAGTAATGTTATGCAGTCGCTGTTTCATGACGCATCGCGATTGGCTAAAAGTAATGCCCCCATTCTTATTTTGGGAGAAAGCGGTACCGGCAAGGAGCTTTTGGCGCGCGCCATTCATCAGGAAAGCCCTCGCCATGAGGCCCCTTTTATCCCCGTCAACTGCGCCAGCATACCTGCTGAGCTGATGGAAAGTGAGTTTTTCGGCCATGTGAAAGGCGCCTTTACCGGGGCCAATGAAGCGCGCAAAGGGCTTTTTCATACCGCTCAAGGTGGCAGCCTGTTTTTGGATGAGATAGGCGAAATGCCAATCAACCTCCAAGCCAAACTGCTCCGGGCGCTTCAGGAAAAAACCGTGCGCCCGGTCGGCGGCGAGCGAGAAGAAGCTGTGGATGTGCGCATCATCGCGGCGACCCACCGCAACCTGGATAAAGAGATTGAGCAGGAGAGCTTTCGTAGCGACTTGTTTTATCGTCTGGAAACCTTTTCACTGCGCATTCCCCCCCTGCGTGAACGGGGCAGTGACATTGAACATCTGATTTTTGCGTTGATTGATAAACATGCGGAAGCGCAAAACAAGCAGATTGAGCAAATTGAGCCCGAGGCACTCAACAGCCTGCTGAATTACACCTACCCCGGTAACGTCCGCGAATTGGAAAACGCCATTATGCGAGCGGTAACGCTCAGTGAAGAGGGTCTTTTGCAGCACCAGGATTTACCCGAACGCTTGCGCGAGAATTCTCATCCGGAAGCCAGTGCCGAGATCACGCCGACATTAAGCGGAGAAGTACTGCCAGGGGCACAGTTACCGACGCCCTCGCCCACTCGATGGCCTAGCCTGGAGGAAGTGGAAAAGCGCTATATTCGAAAAGTGCTCGAAGCGACAGGAGGCAACAAACGCCGAACAGCGGAGCTTTTGGGTATCGCTCGACGCACACTCTATCGCCGTCTTGAAGATAGCGAAGAGTAGAAGTAGAGCAATAGGACTGGTTCAACGGGACTAGACCAACAGGACTCTGTATGAAAAGGCCAACAACAGTGCCTTGATGCGTGTTTTATCGACATAGCCAGGCGCTTCTACGATGCAAGCGTCTGGCTGCGATAACGCGGGTACACGGCTAGCGACCCTTAGTAGCATCATACTTCAGCGCAAAAAAACCCTCGCAGGCGCGAGGGTAAAGATGATAAACCGTGTGGAGCAGCCGCAGGGAACGAACAGCTGAAGCGGCTTATCATCGTAGGGAACAGTACGTAGGTATTAGCCGTTAGTTAACTCATCATCATTTTCTTCATCGGCGGCTCCTGGCATGGGATCTGTACCTTCACCAAAACCGGGCTCTTCTTCAACATCCTGGGTACGCGCCTCATCTTCAGGCTGTATTGACTCTTGCGGGACAATTGCTTCATCGTTATCTGCTGAACCCGTGCCTGCTGGATCAGCGGGATCTGCGGCTTGATCCGTTGAGGAAGGCTCTTGGGTCATGGTGGCATCCTGCTCAACGTCAGGTGCTGCACTTTGCTCCATGGTTTCAGGCTGTTGGGCAGGCGGCAATTCTTCTTCATTGTCACCACAGCCAGCAAGCAAGAGGACACTGGCAGCAGTTGCGATCATGCACAAAGAAAGTAGACGTGGGCGCTTCGCTTTTACATCCGCGTGCTTATTCATAAAATTCATCTCCTTGAAACCTGCAAAAAACATCCTGAATCACTATCCTAAACCAAGCACACACCAAGCCAACTCAATGAATTATTAAAAATAATAATTAAAATCAACACCTTAAAAGAAACAATCACTATTAACAATCAACCACGCGTGGGCGCAAAATGACACATGTGGCATTTCTTGACCGCGCTTAAAGAGGCGTTGTGACACAACCCTCTCATTTATGTATAATATTTTTTAATAAATATACAACCATATACTGTTTTTTCATTATGAATGCTTTGTGTGGCTGCTTTATACAGAAGGTGGTGCTGCTTTTATGTAAATGGCGGCAAATCAGAAAGAGCAACCATACAAAGCGCCTCATACACATAAAAGGCATCGCCTATGGATGAGCAACGTCCTGTTAAAATTAGAGTCCGAGGCTTAAGTAAGGTCTTTGGTAAACAACCTCGAAAAGCATTAGAGCTACGCGACCAGGGTCTTAAACGTCCAGAAATCCTTGAACAAACAGGCCAGACACTCGGCCTTTCCAACATATCCTTCGATGTTTATGAAGGTGAACTCCTCGTCATCATGGGCCTTTCGGGCTCAGGCAAATCGACACTGATCCGCTGTCTTAATCGCCTGATTGACACAACGGAAGGTGAGATCATCATTGATGATGAAAACATCCCCACCCTGAGTGAAAAAGCGTTACTGGAGTGCCGACGCCGCCATTTCTCGATGGTCTTCCAAAATTTTGCGCTGTTTCCGCATCGCACGGTGCAAAAAAACGCAGAGTTTGGCTTGGAAATACGCGGCATTGATAAAGCCGAGCGTCATAAAATCGCCCATACCGCCCTTAAACAGGTGGGCCTGGATGGCTGGGAGAACGCTTATCCCCACCAGCTTTCAGGGGGAATGCAGCAGCGCGTTGGCTTGGCCCGCGCACTGGCTAACGATGCCAGCGTACTGTTAATGGATGAAGCATTTTCAGCGCTTGACCCCTTGATTCGTAAGGACATGCAACTGGAACTTTTGCAGCTCCAAACCAAAATGCAAAAGACCACGGTCTTCATTACCCACGATTTGGATGAAGCGCTGAATATCGGTGATCGAATCGTGCTGCTTAAAGATGGCGAAGTCGTCCAAATTGGCACTCCTGAAGAAATTCTGACCCAACCTGCGGATGATTATGTGCGTCGGTTTATCGAAGGGGTCGACCGCTCGCGTGTGCTAACGGCCGAGAGCGCTATGCGCCCACTGCGTAGCACCGCGCGTGATAGTGATGGCCCCCGCACGGCACTTCACCGCATGCGGGACCACGCAATTGACTCTATCTACGTAACTGACCGTGACCGCCGTCTGCTCGGGCTACTGGAAGCCGAGTCCGCGAGTACTGCTATCAAGGAAGGCGCCGAAAAAATCGCCGACTACCTGACTCAGGACTTCCGCAAAGTGTCCCCCGACGAGCCGTTGCAGAACCTGTTCGCCATGTTTAGTGAAAAGAGCTTTCCTATTGCCGTGGTAGATGAACAGCAACGCCTACTGGGCGTTGTGGTGAAAGGCGCGGTACTGGATGAATTGGCACGAGCAGGAGAACCGTAATGGACATTCCCCGTATCCCGCTAGGCAGTTGGATCGAAGGTGGCCTCACTTGGCTAACCAGCGAATACTCTGTGGTTACTCGCGGCATTTCACGCTTTACCCAAACCGGGATTAACAGCCTGAATGATGGGCTGATGTGGCTACCGGAGTGGGCACTGCTGGCCATTATTGCCCTGCTTTGCTGGAGGCTTGCAGGCCCGCGCTTGGCACTGGGGGCGGTCCTTGGCTTGGCATTAATCTGGAATATGGGCCTTTGGGAACCCATGATCGAGACGTTAACGCTGGTGGTGATCGCAACCGTCGTTGCCGTTGTCATTGCACTGCCTATCGGCATTACCGCAGCATTATCGGAACGCCTTTATCGCCTGTTCATGCCGCTGCTGGATTTTATGCAGACCATGCCTGCGTTCGTCTATCTGATACCGGCCATTCCCTTTTTCGGCATTGGTTCTGTGTCCGCCATTTTTGCCACGGTTATCTTTTCCATGCCGCCCGCCATTCGCTTTACGACGCTCGGCATTCGTCAGGTACCTACAGAGTTAATAGAAGCTGCGGATGCTTACGGCGCCACTCGAAGCCAAAAACTATTTAAAGTGCAGCTACCGCTCTCGTTACCTACAGTGATGGCGGGCATTAACCAAACGATCATGCTAGCGCTCTCCATGGTGGTTATTGCCGCGATGATAGGTGCCGATGGGTTAGGCAGCGAAGTATGGCGTGCGATACAGCGCCTGCGCCCAGGCGATGGCTTTGAAGCCGGTATTGCCGTTGTTATTCTGGCCATGCTGCTTGACCGTTTAACGCAGTCGTTACGCAAGACCTCAAGGTAAGCTGACTGGAATACCCAACGACAACGAGAAAATGAGAAGTAGCTTGATGGGGTGTTAGCCCCTTTGACTTGATGAGCTTTATTTTCACGACCATGCTGAATTGCCTAATATGATGTTATGTTAAGGCAAACAATACAAAAGGGAGCAAGTGAATGAAAACACGTATGCTAAATCGTCGTATCCGTCTGGCCTCTGCCGCATTGATTGCAGGTACTGGGTTAGTCGTAGGCAGTGCCGCTCAGGCACAGGATCAAGGCACCATCAATCTTGCGTATGTTGAATGGTCATCAGAAGTAGCCTCTACTAACGTCGTTGCTGCGGTGTTGGAGCAGGCTGGCTACGAAGTAGACATGACTTCGCTTTCCGCAGCGGCCATGTTCCAGGCACTTTCAACCGGTGACGCCGATGCGATTGTTGCCGCATGGCTGCCAACAACGCACGCTGAGTATATGGAGCGCATTGGTGACCACGTCGAAGACCTGGGCCCCAACCTGGACGGCACCAAACTGGGGCTCGTCGTACCGTCTTACACAGACGTTGACTCGATTGCCGACCTTAATAGCAACGCAGACCTCTTTAACAGTGAGATCATCGGTATAGACCCTGGTGCAGGCCTGATGGGCTTGACAGAGCAAGTTGTCGATACCTATGACCTTGATCTTCGCCTGCGCAGTGGCAGCGACGCCACGATGGTGGCAGCGCTTAGTAACGCCATTAATAATGAAGAAGATATCGTGATCACCAGCTGGACGCCCCACTGGATGTTTGCACGCTGGGACCTTAAATACCTGGAAGATCCAGAAAACGTATTTGGAGGCGCTGAGCAAATTCATACCGTTGTACGTAACGGTTTTGCCGATGAAATGCCAGAAGCCTACGCGATTCTCAATGCATTCGAATGGACCCCAGAGCAAATGGGTGAAGTAATGCTGATGAATCAGGAAGACGGAAGCGACCCCTACGAGAACGCCAAGAAATGGGTCGAAGAAAACCAGGATGTGGTTGAGCAATGGCTAAATAGCTAATCGCTATCCACCACTGTGCCGACGTCAGTTGATACTGGGGTCGGCACCTTTGTTTGCACTTACAAAACAGTTCCAATAAAACAGCAATATAATGCTTGTTAATATATAGTTAAGCAAAACGACACTACGCGTGTTTTCTAATTAAAACGGAGAGGTACTCGTGGATAAACAAGAGCCCAATAGCTCCCCTGAGGAGCCAAAATCCCCTGAAGGCATACCCGCTCCCGATGGGGCGGCAAATCTGATCGATACCGACTACGTTGTTGGTCAGGACAACATCACGACCAATAAAATGGGCTTTGACCTTGACCTGCACGGCAAGGTGTTTAGCATTTCAGCGATTATTGTACTGCTATTCGTGGTCTTGACGCTGGCGCTGCAAGACACCATTGCGCCGGTATACGATTCCATTTTCAACTTCCTAACCGGCAACCTGTCCTGGTTTTTTATCACGGCTGCCAACATATTCGTTATTTTATGTGTTGGTTTGATTTTCTCCCCGTTGGGTAAAATCCGCCTTGGTGGCGTCGACGCCAAACCGGATTACACCTATATGGGCTGGTTCTCTATGCTGTTTGCCGCTGGCATGGGCATTGGCTTGATGTTCTTTGGCGTAAATGAGCCACTTACCCACTTCGGCACCGCCTTTGATGGCAGTAATTGGGCACCGCTGGGTGGCGCCGAAGGCAACGCTGCAGCAGCCACATCGCTAGCCATGGCAGCCACCATTTACCACTGGGGCCTGCACCCTTGGGCGATTTACGCCATCGTGGCACTTTCGCTGGCCCTGTTCTCGTTCAATAAAGGCTTGCCGCTTTCAATGCGCTCGGTGTTTTACCCCATTTTGGGTGAGCGCGTTTGGGGCTGGCCAGGCCATGTGATCGATATTCTGGCGGTGTTTGCATCGCTGTTTGGTTTGGCTACGTCACTAGGCCTAGGTGCCAGCCAGGCGGCAGCGGGGCTTTCGTATTTGTTTGGCGCGCCTGAAAGCGATGTCACGATGATTCTATTGATCGTCGGCATTACCCTGGTGGCGATTGCATCCATTGTTGCTGGTGTTGATAAGGGCGTGCAACTGCTCTCCAAGATCAACATCGCCATGGCGGCGTTGCTACTGTTCTTTGTGATTGCGGTAGGTCCGACTCTGTTCATCGCGACGGGCTTCTTTGAAAACCTGTGGAGCTATGCGACTCACTTCACCGCGCTTTCAAACCCGTTCGGCCGTGAAGATGCTAACTTCAGCCAGGGCTGGACAGCCTTCTACTGGGCATGGTGGATATCCTGGTCTCCGTACGTCGGCATGTTTATCGCCCGCGTATCACGTGGTCGTACGGTCCGAGAATTTTTGATTTCCGTACTTATTATCCCCTCAGTGGTATCGGTACTTTGGATGACGACCTTTGGCGGTACTGCCATTGATCAATATGTGAGCCAGGGTATTAGCTCCGTGCGCGATGCGGGTGTCGACCTTCAGCTGTTCCTGATGTTGGAGCAACTGCCACTGGCGCAAATTACCTCCTTCATAGCGATCTTGCTGGTCATTGTCTTCTTTGTCACCTCCTCCGACTCAGGCTCGCTGGTGATTGACTCCATCACCGCGGGCGGCAAAGTGGACGCCCCCACACCGCAACGCGTGTTTTGGGCGATTATTGAAGGCGCCATTGCCATTGCGCTACTGCTGGGCGGCGGCCTTACGGCGCTACAAACCATGGCCGTTTCTACCGGGTTCCCGTTTACCATCATCCTACTGGTGGCGTGCTACGCGATCGTCAAAGGTTTGATGAGCGAACCCAAAGCAGTGTAATTAATCGGTACGCATGACCAAAACGGGCAGCCCAAGGGCTGCCCGTTTTTTATTAGTACCGTGCTAACACCAGATATTTTTTAAAGGCGTATCTGGCTGATAATGGGTGGCGATTTGTGCCTGGAGAAGCTCTGCCGTTGCCAATGCATCGACCAGTGCATGATGCCCTTGGTAGGCAGGCAAACCATAGCGGGCACGACTAGCGTTTAAACGTATTGAAACCGGGGGACGTCCCAACCAACGTCGAAAACGTGCCCATAACGTTTGTCGATGTATCCTCGCCTCGAGCGACATCGTATCGATCATCGGGAACATCACCCCCTCGCCACGCCGTGCTTTAATCGCCGTATCCAGGAAGGGCCGCTCAATATTGCGAAAGTGAACCACGACCAAATGGCCCGCGAGCGCGTCCAACAACTCATCCAGCACCACGTCCAAATCCGGGGCATCTGCCACCTCGGAATGGGTAATATGGTGGAAAGCTATCGAGGATTCAGACAGCGTTCTGGTGGGCTTGACGACCCAATAACGGCGCTCCGCGAGCTTGATACGATCCAGTGTAAACGGCACGACGCCCATACTGACAATGGCATGGCGCCGCTCATCCAAACCAGTGGTTTCCAAATCCAGCGCAACCATCGGCACGTCAGCAATGGGGGTATCACCAGAAGGCAGTGGTGTGGCAAAAAACCGCTGGATAGCAGGGTCTTTCGCCTGGCGCTCACGCTGCGCCATATAGTCAGTCCAGTCGGGCTGGGTGATGCGGTGACGCGGGCGAATGTCTAGCATGTTAGTGCCTCTGCCGTTGAGCGGGCACCGGGTAACGGAACTTTAAAAATTTCTGAGCATTGCTAAGCACATGAAAAGCATCCTTCAGCGTATGCCGCTCGCTGTCCTCTACATTTTCAGGCTCAATATTGTTATCTGGCTCTCGGTCTTCCTGAATATCGATCATCTGGTGGCGCAACCGCGTCATACATAAAAACTCAAACGCATAGCTCAGCTTATCGCTAACGCCTGGAGCTAATAGCTGGGTATCGCTTATATCTTTTAGTCGCTGAAACGTATTTTGCGCTTTGGAACCACATGCCAGCGCATGGATACGGATTAGATCAACCATCGGCGCTGTGCCACGGCGTTTCAGGTTAATTGAATTGTTATGCTTGCCATCTTTTTCCATGACAAAGGTACGGAAGAAGCCAAGCGGCGGCGTACGGTTTAACGCGTTACGCGCCATTGCCGCTAAAAACAACGGCGATTCAGCAGCTCTACGCGCAATTAGGTCCTGTAGCGTTTCAACAAAATGTTCTTCGCCATAGATGCTATCAAGGTCAAAGAAGATAGAACTCTGCAGCAGCTTTTTAGGCGTCGGATTGGAAATCCAGTCTTCAAAATAGTCTTTCCAAACGCTCAGCGGCTGACGCCACTCTTGATTGGTGGCCATGATATCGCCTTTGCAGTAGGTATAACCGCAGGCATCCAGCCCATCGCTAACAAACTTGGCCAGCGCATAAAAATAAGCATCATGCTCTTCAGGGATAAAGTCATCAGACAAAATGAGCGCGTTATCCTGGTCAGTCACAATGCTTTGTTCATTGCGTGCCATTGAGCCATTAACCATAAAACAGTAAGGCACCGGCGGTGGCCCAAGCTCAGCTTCGGCCAATTCCAGCAGGCGCCGGAAGAAGCTACGCCCCACCGTTGAAAGCGCGCTGCCCACCATCTGCGAGTTAGCGCCCTCCTGAACCATGCGTACAAACGCCGCACTAACATCAGGCGCCAGCTTGGCAAGCCCTTGTGCGCTGGACTGATTGAAAACATTGCTGACCAGGTAGAGTCCGCTATGCGTTTCATAGCGAATAATATCGGAAAGGTGCACCACGCCAACAGGCCGCTGCCGATACAGCACCGGCAAGTGATGAACATTGTTGCGCAGCATGGTCAGCATGGCCTCATATATCGACGCATCCGACTGTATGGTAATCAAATGAGAGGACGCGACATCGCCAATCGCGGTTTGTGGTGAAAGCCCCTCTGCCACGACCCGGGTTCTAAAGTCACTATCGGTAAAAATACCCACCATTTTCCATTTGGCGCCCTCGCTGTCTTGAAAACTGTAGCGCGGGCTGCCGGTGCATTGGGTGAGCACAATGGCCGCTGATGCCTGGGCATCGTTAATTTGCTGGGCAACCTGCTGAAGGCTGGTGGTGGATGCCACCATGACGGGATAGCGGGTCACCAGTTTGCGAATACGCGTGACCATCATATCGTTCGACTTTTTTTGTTGCTCGGCAACCGTTTCAAGCCGTGGCCGCTCAAGCTCTACAAAGTCAGCGAAGTTATCGTCCTCTTCGCATAAGCGCTGAAAGACATCGTTGGGAATAAAATAGATCAGCGTGTCTTCAATCGCCTGGGCCGGGAAGCGCACTTTGTGATTCCGCAATAAACTAAAGTGGCCAAAAATATCCCCCTCGCCTAATCGGTTATAAAGCTCACCCTGGCGGCGATACACCTCAACGGCGCCACTTCTTATAAAGCACAGCTCACTAACGATATCATTTAGCTCCAGGATCTCGCTGCCCGTTTTGAAATAGCTGACCTCAACGCGCTCGGCAATCGCATCAAGCAGCTCATCCGAGAGACCATCAAAAGGAGGAAACTGGCCCATAAATTGGCGTATTTCAAGTAGCTCTACGTCCATGTGATCTCCCAAGACGTGTCTAATAGATAAGCCGAGTTTGGCTCGGTTCATCACTAGCGTAAACCCTGGACGCAAAAAAAGCCCGACACTGGGTGTCGGGCTTTGATGGTGTATCAACTAGCGATGGCTTAGGACTGGTTTGCCATCTCTTGAACACGCTGCATCATTTCCGGATCTTGCTGGATAGACTGACCGATAGCATTGAAGGTATCGACATCCAAGCCGCTGTCTTCAACCACTTCGATCATACGATCGTTAGCTTCGGCGCGAACTTCCTGTTGGGCTGACTCATCTCCTGCTTCCTGCAGACGCTGTGTATACTCTTGCGAGATCACGGCGATTTCTTGAGAAGCATCGGCGAACTGCTGTAACTGCTGGTCAGAAAAATCCTGGGCGGGTGCTGCTTGCTGAGTAGCCATGGGATCCTGAGCCGGGTCCTGCGCTTGCTGGGCGTTGGCAGTAGATGCCATTAAGCCAGTGGCGAGCAGGGCAGCAGAGAATAGAGCAGTTATACGTTGCATAGTAAGAAACCTCATTGACGCGATATGAATGTGGTAAGTGTGACGCAAGGATTCAGCACAGGTTCAATTTTTTAAGTAAGAGAACGTAACAAAATGAAGTTACGATAATAACAACACACATAAAAATATATCAAAACAGTTTATATTCAATCACTTATACAAAAAAATACCGCTATCATTTTGAATAATATTCGCGCACTTTTTTATAAATAGAAGCGCATCAAGGGAAGAAGCTGGCTTTAGCTCTTTAATCCAGCCTTCTATAGCCGTTCCAGGTACCCTACTCCGCCCAGGTTATGCATCTGCTGGCGTACCCATTGGCTACGCCTTTCCACTTGGGCGTCAGGTCGAGAGGCGCTGCGGGTACGCGGGCTGGGGAGGATGGCCGCGAGCAGGCTTGCCTGGCGCTCCGTCATCGCTCCACCGGAGGCGCCAAAATAGTGTTGCGCTGCGGCTTCCAGGCCAAACACGCCGCTATCCCATTCAGCGATATTCAGATACACCTCAAGAATACGCTGTTTGCTCCAGAAAATTTCAATCAACAGCGTGAACCAGGCCTCTAACGCTTTGCGCGTCCAACTGCGCCCACTCCACAAAAAAACATTTTTGGCTGTTTGCTGACTCAGCGTGCTGGCGCCGCGCAAGCGGCCGCCATCACGACTGGCTTCCCAGGCGCGTCGCAACTCAACAAAGTCAAAGCCTCGATGCAGAGGGAAGCGCTGATCTTCAGCAGCAATCACCGCCAACTTGGCATTGCTGGATAAATTGTCCCAGCTTCGCCACTGATGCTGAATGCGAATAGGTTCGCTGTTTACCCAGCTCTGTATTTTGCGCTCCACCATGATCATGGAGCCTGGCAAGGGCACAAAACGAAACAGAATGACCAGCGCCACAGAAAGGAGCACAAAAACCAGCACGCCGCGCCACACAAGACGCCATAGCTGACGAAGAAAGCGGCTCAGCGTACGTTTAAGCATCGTTATCCTTAAGATTTCATAAGATGTTCCGCATGATAACGTAGATGCTCCTCAATGAACGAGGCAATAAAGAAGTAACTATGGTCGTAACCTGGCTGACGACGCAGTGTCAGCGGATGATCATGCGCGTCACATACAGCTTCAAGCCGCTCGGGCTTGAGCTGCTCTTCTAAAAACTGGTCCGCCTCGCCCTGGTCAATAAACAGCCGTTGACGCGAAGCGCCATTAGCGACCAATTCACAAGCATCGTACTGACGCCAAGTGGACGGATCCTCACCCAAATAGCTGGTAAACGCCTTTTGACCCCAAGGGCAGTTCATCGGGTTCACAATCGGCGAGAATGCTGACACCGAGCTAAAACGCCCTGGGTGACGCAACGCTAAAATTAATGCCCCGTGGCCGCCCATCGAGTGGCCGCTAATCGACTCACGCCCGTTTACCGGGAAGTGCTGGCGTACAACGGAAGGCAACTCTTCCACGATATAGTCGTACATTCGATAGTGTGGCTTCCACGGCGCTTGGGTAGCGTTGACATAAAAACCTGCCCCCGAGCCAAGGTCATAACTATCGTGCTCACCCGGTAAGTCTGTGCCACGCGGGCTGGTATCCGGACAAACGATGGCGATCCCAAGCTCTGCCGCTATCCGCTGGGCGCCCGCTTTCTGCATGAAGTTTTCATCGTTGCAGGTAAGCCCGGACAACCACCATAAAAGCGGTACACGCTCGCTTTCGGCTTGAGGCGGTAAGTACACCGCAAATTCCATATCGCAATCCAGCGCCCGAGAGTAATGGCGGTAGCGTTTGTGCCAGCCACCAAAACTGCGATTGGCAGACACCAGTTCCAGGGTTTCACTCATGCTCATGGGGCAGGCTCCTTGCGAAAAGAGAAGCGCGGCAGTGCTGCCTGCCGCGCTTTATCAGTAAATTAACAATACAGACCTGTTAATAACGACCTAGTAATGCAGAACGGTGCGGATGCTCTTGCCCGCATGCAGCAGTTCAAACGCTTCGTTGATTTTCTCAAACGGCATATCGTGAGTAATGAAATCATCAATATTAATTTCACCGTTCATGTAACGCTCAACGTAGCCTGGCAGTTCACTGCGGCCTTTCACACCACCAAACGCGGAGCCTTTCCAAACGCGCCCGGTCACCAGTTGGAACGGACGTGTGGAAATCTCCTCCCCCGCACCGGCGACGCCAATCACGATCGATTCGCCCCAGCCTTTGTGGCAGCACTCAAGCGCTGAGCGCATCACATTGACGTTACCGATACACTCAAACGAATAGTCCACGCCGCCATCGGTCAAATCAACAATAACCTGCTGAATGGAGTCGCTGTAATCCTTGGGGTTTACAAAGTCAGTCGCGCCAAACTGCTTGGCCAGCTCAAACTTATCCGCATTAACATCAATGGCGATAATTCGACCCGCTTTCGCCATGACCGCGCCCTGGATCACCGCCAGACCAATCGCACCCAAACCAAAGACTGCGACGGTAGCGCCTGGCTCTACTTTTGCAGTGTTGAGTACCGCGCCAATACCGGTAGTCACGCCACAGCCCAGCAAGCAGATTTTATCCATCGGGGCTTCTTTGGAAACCGCTGCTAACGAGACTTCAGGAAGTACGGTGTATTCGCTGAACGTGGACGTTCCCATGTAGTGGTGCAGCATCTTGCCATCCAGCGAGAAGCGCGAGGTGCCGTCGGGCATTACGCCTTTCCCTTGGGTGGCACGCACGCTGCCGCACAGGTTGGTTTTACCTGACAGACAGAATTTGCACTTGCCGCACTCAGCGGTATATAGCGGAATAACATGGTCGCCTGGCTTGAGGCTGGTCACCCCTTCACCTACTTCCTGAACGACACCGGCGCCTTCATGACCCAGCACTGAAGGGAAGAGTCCTTCCGGGTCAGCGCCCGACAACGTATAAGCATCGGTATGACAAACGCTAGTAGCCGCCATTTTTACCAACACTTCGCCCGCTTTTGGACCTTCCACATCAATTTCAACCAGCTCAAGCGGTTTACCCGCCTCTAACGCAACGGCAGCACATGATTTCATAGTGTCACTCCTTAAGACAGTGGCGCAGTAAGTCGCCTGAACAGATAACGTATTGCTCCAATAGCGACAGTGTAAGGTAGCTAGAGGTACTAGAAAAAGCGGGATATACTCATAACATTATTGCTACTGAGCAACAATCACCTACAACGGATGAACCTCCATGCAGCGCTGGGATCGTGTCGAAGCCTTTATTGAAGTGGTCAGACTGGGCACATTTTCTGCGGCCGCAAACCATCTAAAAGTATCAACCTCGCATATTAGCCGCTTGGTGAGCCAGCTTGAAAACCAGCTCGGCATTCAGCTTCTCTACCGTACAACGCGTCAAATACGCTTAACGGATGCAGGCGCTCTGTATATGGAGCATTGTCAGCATCTGTTTGATGGATTGAAAGATGCTGAGCAGGCGCTGAGCGAACTGCAGGCCAAGCCTCGGGGCCTGCTTAAGCTGACCTCAGCCACTACCTTTGGCGAGCGTTATATCGCACCACTGGTGAATGAATTTCAATGCCTACATCCTGATCTTGAAGTGTACATGCATTTTACCAACCGGCCCGTTGAACTCATTGAGGAAGGCTTTGATATCGCCATTCGCATGGGCGTATTAAAGGATTCAAGCCTGATCGCCAGGCGCCTGTGCGACCGACGTGAATATATTGTCGGCTCCCAGGATTACTTTCGCCAGACACCGCCCCCACACACGTTAGCAGAACTTGGCCAACATCGTTGTCTGGTAGGTTCACGGCCTAATTGGCTGTTTGATAGCAACGGCCAACGCCGCGAAGTACGCGTAGAAAGCTGCTGGACAGGTAACTCCGGCCCCGCCCTGCTGGATGCCGCGCTTAAGGGCCTAGGCCTTGCCCAACTGCCCGACTATTACGTGGCGCCTCACCTTGCAAGTGGCGAACTCATCGCCGTACTAGAGCCCTTTCAGCATCATGATACGGCGGTCTGGGCGGTTTACCCCCGCCACCGCCACTTGTCCCCCAAGATTCGTCAATTGGTCGATTATCTGGTGGCCAATATGTCGCGAGTACTGCCGAACACGCCATCACTTTAACGCCAGGGCCGACCTTTCGCTTGCCATAGTCCTTCCTGCGCTTACGGCATTTCATTTTTTAAATCCCGCTATACGTAAAGCCGTTTGCGCCCTTATACACTTCAACGTAGTGTCATCTTTTAGCCCCAATGGGCTTTTTTTTTGCTACAAACCTCCACTCTAACGACATAAAACTTATGACACCCCCTAAAAACCATGAAAAAAACCTAAAGCGTGGCGCGTTTACCCGCTTTCTCGATAGCGTTGAGTGGCTTGGCAACTTGCTCCCTCATCCGGTCACGCTATTTGCCATTTTATGTGTCCTTGTGGTGATAGCCAGCGGTATTGCCGGTGCCTTAGGCGTGTCAGTTGCCGACCCACGCCCCGCTAACGAGGGCGAATGGATTGCGGTTAATTCCCTCCTTAACGCCGAAGGCTTACGCCGACTGGTCACCGAGATGGTGACAAACTTCACAGGCTTTGCGCCTTTAGGCACTGTGCTGGTTGCCATGCTGGGCGTTGGCGTAGCCGAACACTCAGGGCTACTTTCTGCCAGTATGAGAGCGTTGGTGCTTAACCGCTCACCCCGCATCGTTACCTATGCCATTGTGTTTGCGGGCATTATGTCCAACATGGCGGCCGAGCTTGGTTACGTTGTACTTATTCCTCTGGCCGCCATGATCTTCCATTCGCTTGGCCGCCACCCTTTGGCGGGTCTCGCTGCGGCTTTCTGTGGTGTTTCCGGCGGCTACAGCGCCAACCTGCTCATTGGAACCGTCGACCCGTTACTTTCTGGCATTACCCAAGAGGCCGCTCGCCTACTGGACCCGGCTTATGTGGTAGGCGCTGAAGCAAACTGGTTCTTCATGTTTGTCAGCACCTTCTTTGTAACCTTGATCGGCGGCCTGGTTACCGAACGTATCGTGGAGCCGAAGCTTGGCAAATACGATGCCGCTGATGCCGATAGCGACATTGGTCAGCAGTCCATGCAAGGGCTTTCCGCTGAGGAGAAGCGAGCGCTAAAAGGCACGGGGTTAGCCACGCTGGTGCTTATTGGCTTAATTGCCATGACCGTGGTACCTGAAAATGGCATCTTGCGTAATCCAGAAACAGGGCTAATCAGCGGCTCGCCCTTCTTGAGCGGCATTGTGGTCATTGTAGCGGTCTCCTTCTCACTACTGGGCTTCATCTATGGGCGCCTGGCAGGCACGATGCACAATGATCGTGATGTGGTAAATGCCATGGCCAAAAGCATGAGCAGCCTTGGGCTGTATATTGTGCTGGTCTTCTTTGCCGCTCAGTTTGTGGCGCTGTTTAACTGGAGCAATTTTGGTACCGTGACGGCCGTGGCGGGCGCTGATCTGCTGGAGTCGCTTGGGTTACGTGGCCCGGGCCTGTTTGCGCTGTTTATTTTACTGTGTGCGTTCGTCAACCTGTCGCTGGGCAGCGCATCGGCGCAATGGGCGGTGACCGCTCCGATTTTCGTTCCCATGCTGATGCTGATGGGCTACGCGCCAGAGGTAATTCAGGCGGCCTACCGGATCGGTGATTCTGTCACCAACCTGATCACCCCAATGATGAGCTATTTTGGGCTGATACTGGCGGTTGCTACCCGTTATCGCAACGATATGGGCATTGGCACACTGGTCGCCTTAATGTTGCCCTATACGCTATTCATGTTGATCGGCTGGAGTTTACTGTTCTTTGTGTGGGTGTTTTTGCTGGGTCTGCCTGTTGGTCCGGGCTCTGCAACTCACTACACGCTATAACAAAGGCTCAACGGCATCAGGATTCTTGGAGTGCTTGACACTAGATAGCAAAAAGCCCGCCGTTTAAAAAACGGCGGGCTTTTTTTACGCTAGACACTAGCGCCTGAGCACTGACCTAGACTGGCTTACTCGTCCAGGAACGAACGTAGCGGCTCAGAACGGCTAGGGTGGCGAAGCTTGCGCAGCGCCTTGGCCTCAATCTGACGAATCCGTTCACGGGTTACGTCAAACTGCTTGCCCACTTCTTCAAGCGTGTGGTCGGTATTCATATCAATACCGAACCGCATGCGCAGTACCTTGGCTTCACGTGCGGTGAGGCCGCCCAGTACGTTACGCGTCGCTTCAATCAAGCCTTCGCCGGTGGCCATATCGATAGGCAGCAGCATGGTGCCGTCCTCGATAAAGTCGCCCAAGTGCGAGTCATCATCATCACCAATCGGCGTCTCCATGGAGATCGGCTCTTTGGCAATTTTGAGCACCTTACGTACTTTGTCTTCCGGCATTTCAAGACGTTCGCCGAGCTCTTCCGGGGTCGGTTCGCGGCCCATTTCCTGCAGCATCTGGCGCGACACGCGGTTAAGCTTGTTGATCGTCTCGATCATGTGAACCGGAATACGGATCGTCCGTGCCTGGTCGGCAATTGAGCGGGTAATCGCCTGACGAATCCACCAGGTCGCATAAGTAGAGAACTTATAACCCCGACGGTATTCGAACTTATCCACTGCCTTCATCAAACCGATGTTGCCTTCCTGAATCAAATCAAGGAATTGCAGACCACGGTTGGTGTACTTCTTGGCAATCGAGATAACCAGACGCAGGTTGGCCTCAACCATCTCTTTCTTGGCGCGGCGTGCTTTTGCCTCACCAATCGACAGCTTGCGGTTCACCTCTTTCAAATCCGCCACGGTGAGCTGCACCATGTCTTCTTCGAAAGCAATTTTACGCTGCGAACGGGCGATATCAGAACGTAACGGCTCAAGACGGTCAGCGTATTTGGGCTGCGCTTCCTGGAACGCATCCAACCACTTGGGGTTAGATTCGCTACCCGGGAACGATTTGATAAACGTCTTGCGCGGCACTTTGGCTTTTTTAACACAAAGCTGCATGACCGCTTTTTCCTGGGCACGCACTTGCTCAACACTAATACGTACCTGGCCCACCAGGCGTTCAAAGTGTTTTGGCACCAGTTTGATCGGCGAGAACAATTCGGCAAGACGAGCCTGCTCGGCTTTCAGCTCGGCGCTGCCGCGACCGTGCTTGGTAAGCGCCGCTCCGGCTAACGCATTTTGCTCGCGAATTTGCTCAAAACGCGCCCGCGCCTCTTCAGGGTCCGGACCGCCTTCGCTGGCGTTGGAATCTTCGTCATCCTCCTCGCCATCGCTGTCGCCGTCTTCATCGTCGCTTAAGTCGGTGGCTACCTCAGGTTCAGGCACATCCGCTTCGGCAACGCCGGGGATACCTTCATCGGGGTCGATAAACCCTGAGAAAAGATCCGACAGACGGCCAGGCGCTTCTTCATCCTGAGTAGCGTCGTAAGCATCCAGAATGGAGGCGACAGCCCCTGGCAAGTAGGCCAGTGCCGACATGACTTCACGTGTACCCTCTTCGATCCGCTTGGCAATTTCGATTTCGCCTTCACGGGTCAAGAGTTCTACTGTGCCCATTTCACGCATGTACATGCGGACTGGGTCTGTGGTGCGACCCACGTCGCTTTCCACGGCAGCGAGTGCCGCAACGGCCTCTTCCGCAGCGGACTCGTCCGTGGAGTGATCCGACATCATCAAAGTGTCTTCATCAGGCGCTTCTTCAGCGACACGGATACCCATGTCGTTGATCATGCCAATGATGTCTTCCACTTGATCCGGGTCGGCGATATCCTCGGGTAGATGGTCGTTGACCTCGGCATACGTCAGGTAACCCTGCTCTTTGCCGCGCGCGATCAACTCCTTCAGACGTGACTGCTGCTGCGCATTTCCAGCCATAGAAACCCTATCTCGACGAAGAAGAATGAAACACCTGGAGCGCTGAATCGATTAAACTCAACAAGCCGAACAGTATAGCGTAAATAGCTGTATTTTTTCCAGCGAAACGTATTTGCGCGGTCATTCAGGTGTGTTAGGTTGTTCGGTTAGGCCAGCACTTGGTGACTGACCCTATATCTGGTGTTGGTGAGAGAAAAATTCAACCCCCTCTCTCCGAACACCGGTCAAAACCGCTGGGCCAACTCGACTACCAAGCCGGCCAAGCGCTGACGCTGCTGTTTATCCAATTTCTGCCCAGCGCGTTCCTGAGCCAACAACGCCTCGTACTCTTCCTGGGGCGAGCGCTTACGTTGCTTCTGCTGCAAGTGCTCAACCAACCCCCTTAACTCTGCTTCTCGTGCTGCCTTGGGGATCAATAACTCCCGCGCGGCAAACTCTGCCAGCACCGCGCCCTGTGGCGTACCCTGAAAATGCGCCAGCACGACCTGCGGACTGCGATAGCGTCCGGCCTGCAAGAGCACGATCAAATCGCGACAGAGCGGCGTATCCGCATCATCAGGCAGCCACTCCAGATTATCCGGCAAGGCTGACACTACGCTCGGCTCGTGCAGCAGAAGCTGCACGATGCGCCCAACGGGCGTAAGCACCCGGTTACGTGCACGTGACGTAGCTCCAGTAGAGCCCGCCTTTACAGTACTCGTCTGCTCCGCGCTATCTTCGACAACAGGTTCAGCCGCCTCCCAATACGCTTGCCCCTTGGGTGCCGCTGTGCGCTTATCCAACAGCGCTTGCAACTGCTGTTGCGCCAAGCCACTACGCTTGGCAAGCGCTTCAAGCAGTAACGATTTGAGCATGCCATCAGGTACTTTGTTCAACGCTTCAAGTACCTGGCTTGCAAATCGCTCGCGCCCCTCCACCGTGTTTAAATCACGGCCCTGAGCCGCCTGCTCAAACAAAAACTCCGACAGCGGCATCGCACAGGTAACACGATCCTTAAACGCTTCGGCGCCTTCACGACGCACCAGCGTATCCGGGTCATCACCTTCTGCCAGAAATAGAAAACGCGCCTCACGACCGTCAATCATCAACGGCAGCGCGGTTTCCAGTGCTCGGCTGGCGGCCTGGCGGCCAGCGCGGTCGCCGTCAAAGCAGAACACCACTCGGCTGACCAAACGAAACAGACGGCTTAGATGATCTTCGGTCGTCGCGGTTCCCAGCGTAGCCACCGCGTTATGGATGCCGTACTGCGCAAGCGCCACAACGTCCATATAGCCTTCTACCATCACCAGCTGCTCAAGCTTGCTGGATGCCTGGCGCGCTTCATAAAGTCCATAAAGCTCGCGCCCTTTATGAAACACTGGGGTTTCTGGTGAGTTGAGGTATTTGGGCTGCTCGTCGCCCATCACTCGCCCACCAAATGCAATCGTCCGCCCTCGTAGATCGCGGATCGGAAACATCACCCGATCCCGAAAACGATCGTAAGTACGCCCCGTATCTTCACGATGGATCAACAGGCCATACTCAATCTGGACAGGTTCTGATATCTCCCGCTCACCAAGGTGCTGCTTGAGCGCTTCCCAACCGCCAGGCGCGTAGCCTATGCCGTAGGCACTGATCACCTCAGCAGAAAGCCCTCGGTTTTCCAGATATTGCTGGGCGCCTTGCCCTTCGCGCATTTTAAGGCGCTCGCGATAAAAGCTTGCCGCAAGCTCAAGCAGGTTAACGCCCTCTTTGCGCTTTTTTTCACGCTGATGCGCACGCGGGTCGTCAGCGCCTTCGCGCGGCACGTCAAGACCCAGCCGCCCGGCCAACTGCTCCACCGCTTCAGGAAACGGCAATTTGTCGTATTCCATCAAGAAGCGTAGTGCATTCCCATGCACGCCACAGCCAAAGCAGTGATAAAACTGCTTATCAGCACTTACCGTAAACGAAGGCGTTTTTTCCTGATGAAAAGGGCAAAGACCCGAGTAGTTCCGGCCAGCCTTTTTAAGCTGCACACGCTCACCAACCACTTCCACCACGTCAACGCGGCTAAGCAAATCGTCAATAAAACGCTGGGGAATCTGGCCTGCCATTTACAACGGCACCCTCGCGCATGTGCGCTAAACGCTTGCTTAACGTCATCTGGCGGACTGCCCAATCACCTTAAACAGCGTAGAAAACTGAAAAAACAAACGGCCACCTAGTGGCGGCCGCTTGGCATCCCTCTTGAGACAACCAGCTAACCGCTCTGGCTCTCTCGGGTACGGATCAATAGAGCCGTTCGAAACGCTTTTGCTCACGCTGAACTTTCTTGGCGTGGCGTTTTACGGCAGCTGCCGCTTTGCGTTTACGCTCAGCAGTCGGCTTCTCATAGTGCTCGCGACGGCGTACTTCAGAAAGAACACCAGCTTTTTCGCAAGAACGCTTGAAGCGACGCAGGGCGACGTCAAACGGCTCGTTATCACGTACTTTTACAGAAGGCATTAAGCACTCACCTACCTTAAGGAGTCTTGAGTTCGAAAGTACGTACACCATCATCGCATTATTGCGAGGAACATAGCGTACGACCCAGTTTTTACAGCGCACGATAGTTTAGTCGTGGTTGGCAATGATTGCAAACTGCACCCCTGACATTGTGTAATCAATGCCACCTTTATGGGCGTTAGACATGTTAAAATTTTGCCTTATGCAATCTGTTAGCCCTCTGTAGAGACTTCCTATGCGTGTGCTTGGCATCGAAACTTCCTGCGACGAAACCGGCGTTGCTCTTTATGACACCTCCCGCTCAGGGGGCGATGGCCTGCTGGCCGATGCGCTGTATAGCCAAATTGCCATGCACGCCGAGTATGGCGGCGTGGTACCCGAGCTTGCCTCACGGGACCACACGCGCAAGCTGCTCCCTTTGATTGAGCAAGTGTTAAGTGATGCCAAGCTGACAAGAGACGATTTAGAGGGTATTGCCTATACCGCAGGCCCGGGGTTGGTAGGCGCGCTCATGGTGGGTGCCAGTACGGCCCACGGTATGGCCCGTGCACTAGGCATTCCGGTATTGGGCGTGCACCACATGGAAGGTCATCTACTCGCTCCCATGCTGGAAGACGATGCGCCAGCGTTTCCTTTTGTGGCCCTACTGGTATCTGGTGGCCATACCCAGTTGGTGGAAGTCCAAGGACTTGGAAGCTATCAGCTATTGGGTGAATCCGTTGATGATGCGGCCGGTGAAGCGTTTGATAAAGCCGCTAAAATGCTCGGCCTTGCTTATCCCGGCGGCCCGTTGGTGGCCAAGCTTGCCGAACAGGGCGACCCCAAACGGTTTCGTTTTCCACGTCCGATGACTGACCGGCCGGGGCTTAATTTCAGTTTCTCAGGGTTAAAAACGCATACCTTAACGGCCATACGTCAGTTGGAAGCGGCTGACGAGCTTGACGAGCAGGCGCGCGCTGATGTGGCCCGCGCCTTTGAAGAAGCCGTGGTCGATACACTGGTCATCAAATGCCGCCGGGCGCTGGACCAAACGGGGTTAAAACGGCTGGTGGTGGCTGGCGGGGTGAGCGCCAATCACCGATTGCGTGAGCGTCTGGCCCTTGAGTGTCAAAAACGTCAGGCAAAGGCCTACTATCCTCGCGGCCGGTTCTGCACAGATAACGGCGCCATGATCGCGTACGTGGGCGCGCAGCGCCTGGCCGCTGGCGAACAGGACAAGGATGGCGTTATGCAGGCTACGCCGCGCTGGCCGCTTGATCAGTTGACGCCTCCCAACACCGAATAATTAGCGACGCCCCAGGCGCGGCTCATCGCCGCGTCTTAATCTGCGAATATTAAGCCCATGACGCAGCAGCACCAGTAGACTCAAACCGCCCACTACGCCCACATAAGCAGGCGCCAGCCAGATACAGGCAAGCGGCGCCACCAGCGCGCTTAACAAGGAAGCCATTGCCGCGGTTTTTAAGCGCCACGCCAGCAAGGTCCACACCCCCACGCTCACCAGTGCAACACCCGGGGTCAGCACCAGCAACACGCCCAGCGCGCTGGCGACGGCCTTTCCACCACGAAATCCATACCATACCGGGTAGCTATGCCCCAGTAATACCGCCAGCCCAATCAGCCCCTGCCAACTGACCGGTAACGCCATTAATTTACTGGCAAGCACTATGGGTACGCCTTTTAACGCATCCAGCAAAAGCGTGGCGCCCGCCAGGCGCGGCCCATAAAGGCGTAACACGTTAGAAAAACCGGGATTACCGGAGCCACAGCGACGAGGATCGCCCACTCCCGCTATCCGGCAAACACTAATCGCCGCCAGCCAACTGCCACTTAAATAGCCGAACACTAACCACGCCATGGCGCCTTTTCCGTCCTACTGTCGTTTCGTTTCATCCTAACGTACAATCGCCCGCTTGTTGTCGCCGAGGAAGAGCTTGTGGACCGCATTTTGATCGAAGCACTCAAGGTAGACACCGTGATTGGTGTTTACGATTGGGAGCGCACCATTCAACAGTCGCTTAGCCTGGACTTAACCCTGGCGACCGATATTCGCCCGGCTGCCGCTACTGACGATTTAAGCTTAACGCTAGACTATGCGGCTATCTGCCAGCGTATCCAACAATTCGCTGACACGCATCAATTCGCGCTGGTGGAGACCTTCGCGGAACGCCTGGCTGACTGCCTGCGCAGCGAGTTTTCCATTACCTGGTTACGCTTGCGGGTGCGTAAACCCAGCGCGGTGCCGCAAGCGGCGAGCGTAGGCCTTGAAATTACACGTGGCGAGCTACCGGAGGCCACAAGGACATAATCTCATGAGCCTGGTTACCGTCAGTTTAGGCAGCAATATTGATCCTGTGCGTCATATCCGCCTGTGCCTCGATGCACTTTTCGATACCTTCGGGCCTTTAAATGTCTCGCGCGTTTTTGAAAGCGAGCCGGTTGGTTTTAGCGATACCCGTAATTTTTATAACCTGGTAGTGGCCTTCGAAAGTAACTGGTCGCCGAGTGAATTACAGGCATGGGCCAAGGCTTTGGAAATTATTCATGGCCGTAAGCAGGGCTTGGACAAATACAACCCTAAAGCGCTGGATATCGACCTGCTAACGGTGGGCAACCTGCGGGGCGTCGTTGAAGGTGTTGCACTGCCCCGCGCCGAAATGACCGAAAGCGCATTCGTGTTACAGCCCTTGGCGGAGCTGCTACCTAACGAACGGCACCCGGCTTGCAACACGCCTTACGCCACACTTTGGAATAATTTTTCGCTGGGGAGTCAGCGGCTTTGGGCGGTAGATTTTACTTGGGGTAACGCCTGGATATCGCACGCGGAGCCTGCGCTCTGTACGTCCCAGGCTCGCTAAACCTCTTCTGCTTGGCTAATCATTCGCTTAACACATCACTGACCGCTTGCTGGCGCTGTTCACGTAGCGCCTGGCCTAATTCAGCCCCCTTGAATCCCTGGGCGATGAGCCCCTGCGGGCTAACGCTGCGAGCCGCTAGCCAAGCAGCCTGTAGCGGCTGGGCATAATCTTTTTCAATAACACCGACTAACGTGAGCTGTGTGGCGACCTGGTCAGGCTTACGAAAACCATCCAGGCGTTCCAGCCAATGCAGCACGGCTATCGCCTCTAGAGGCTCTTTTAGCAGCGAAAGAGTCAACGCGACATAGCGTGCCAACTGCGCTACAGCATTGGGTAAACGTAGCGCTGACGCCAATGCCTCGCGACCCGCGTCGTCCAGCACGCTCACCAGTAATGCATAGCGCCAATGCGCCAGCGGCGTTGGACTATCGTCAGGTACGTACTGCAGTGCGGCCAAGCCGCTCTGCAGTTTTTCTGCTGAGAACGGCCACCATATTGCCAGCGCTTCACACTGCGCCAACGTCGTGAAGTAAGCTTCGGGGCTGGGTTCACCCAAGGCTTTTTCGGTTTCGACCCATACCCGTTCAGCGGCTAAATGCTCAAGCTCACCACTGCGGCTAACCTCGGTCATCAGTGCCAGGGTTTCAGAGGCGATAGAGAACCCCAGCGACGCATAGCGGGCTAAAAAACGTGCCGTACGCAGCACCCGCAGCGGGTCTTCACCAAACGCAGAAGAAATATGCCGCAGCACGCGTTGTTCGATATCCTTCTGGCCATCAAAGGGGTCAATCAGCGGCCCATCGACCCGTTGTGCAATGGCATTCACGGTCAGGTCGCGACGCAGCAGGTCCTCTTCCAGCGTTACTTCGGGGCTGGCATGCACTTCAAACCCGGAATATCCGTGCCCGGCTTTTCGCTCCGTACGCGCCAGCGCATACTCCTCCGCTGTATCAGGGTGCAAAAACACCGGAAAATCTCGCCCCACGGGCTTAAAGCCGCGCTGGCGCATAGCCTCTGGGGTAGCGCCCACCACCACCCAGTCGTTGTCATACACTGGCCAGCCCAGCAGCGCATCGCGAACAGCGCCTCCCACGCGGTATACGTCCAGCCCGGCAATGCGCGGATCATTTGAGTGCGCCATTACTACCGCCCTCCTCGTTGCTGGCTGGGTACGCTCATTCGCTCACCGGTATCTATATTAAGCGCGGTTAACGTCCCCCCCCACACGCAGCCCGTATCCAACGCGTCTACCCGAACCCTGGCGCCCCGAGTCTTTCCTTCTAACGCGGCCCAGTGCCCAAACAGGAGATGTGGGTCGTCGTCACGGGCATACTGAAACCACGGCGCAAAGCCAGACGGGGTGCTAGCGAGTCCCTCTTTAGCAGCAAACTCCAGCCGCCCTTGGCTGTCAAGAAATCGCATACGTGCCATAGCGTTAACAATAAAGCGCAGCCGGTCCATTCCCTCCAGGTCCTCTCGCCAACAATCAGGCTGATTACCAAAAAGCTCGGTCAAGAAATGCCCTGACTGCTCGCTGGCAAGCGCTTGCTCGACCTCACGGCTATAAGCGACAGCCTGCTCTATGCGCCACTGAGGCAGCAAACCGGCATGCGTCATTAGAGTATTGCCTTGCTGCACTGCAAGCGGCTGGCACTGCAGCCAATCCAGCAGTTGCTCGCGATCTGGCGCATTAAGAATATCGTTGAGGGTGTCGTGCTTTTTTTGCCTGCCACCGCCACGCGCGACCACCAACAGATGAAAGTCGTGGTTGCCCAGCACACAGCGTACCGAGCCGCCCAGTGCGTGCGCTTCGCGTAAACACTCAAGGGAGCCTGGCCCACGGTTGATCACATCGCCCACCAGCCACAAAGTGTCGTGCGAGGGATTAAAGTTCAGGGCTTCAAGTAGCGTCATAAACTCGGCGTAGCAGCCATGCAAATCGCCAATCGCGTAGGTACTCATGCGCGGGCCTTATATAAACGAGGGCATTAAACATGCATATTAAAACGCGCACATTACACATGCTGCGCGGTGTACGATTGCGCTCTGAGCGCCTGTCCTGGCAAGAGCCCCATACTAAACCAGCACTGTCTGGCCGTCAGACTGAACTCAACAATGCTTTAATGCAGTATTCGCGATGGTGATCACTAACGTTAGTGCAACTGGCGCGGCACAGCCAAGCGAAAAGGCGCTACGGGCACTTCAAAGGCACGCTGGGTATAGGTGTTCAACAACGTATAGGCACCTTCCATCACGCCCACCGGTGTTTGCAAAATCGCCCGACTGGTATAGCGAAAGCGCTGACCGGGGCCGATCAATGGCTGCTGCCCGACCACGCCCTTGCCACGCACTTCCTGACTATCGCCGCTGCCCTGGGTGATTTTCCAGTAACGTGCCATCAGCTGTACGCTATGCGGGCTTTGATTATGTACCGTCACGGTATAGCTAAATACGTAGCGTGATTCCACGTCGCTGGATTCTTCGGCACAATATTCAGGCGTTACACTGACGTCGATGGCTAAACCACTCACCCGTTTTCACTCCCATCACTACCTGGCCTTTCATCAGCAGCCACACGGTTAGCAATGGTTACATACTCAGCAACCGTTAGCGTTTGCGGGCGGCGCGTGGGGTCAATACCCAGCGCTTCTAACGTTTCAGGGCTGACGCGTCCTTTAAAGTTATTACGTAAGGTTTTACGGCGTTGGCCAAAGGCTAGCTTTACCAGCTCAAACAGGAGTGCCGGGTCGTCGGCTACGTGCGGCAAACTTGCGTGCGGTGTGAGGCGCACAATGGCAGAGTCGACGTTAGGCCGGGGCACAAAGGCCTCGGGCGGTACGATAAACAGCTGGTCGACGTGGCAGTAGTACTGTGCCATTACAGAAAGCCGCCCCCAATCCGTACCGCCTGGCTGGGCAGCCAGCCGCTCAACGACCTCTTTTTGGAGCATGAAGTGCATGTCGGCAACCGCATTACCGGCCGTGAGCAGATGCACGATCAGAGGTGTTGAGATGTTATAGGGCAGATTGCCGACGACACGCAGGGCGGGGCCATCGCCTTTCAGCGCCGCGAAGTCAAACTTCAGCGCATCGCCTTCATGGATAATAAAGTCGGGGTAGTTGAAGAACTGCACGCGTAGGCCCGGAATCAAATCACGGTCCAGCTCAATCACCTCAAGCTTCCCTGCCGCCTCAAGCAGTGGCGCGGTCAGCGCGCCTTGGCCCGGCCCAATTTCAACAAGACGGTCGCCTTCCCGCGGCCCAATAGAGCGCACAATACGCGAGATGATACCCAGGTCACGTAGAAAGTTTTGACCGAAGCGTTTGCGAGCACGGTGCTGCTGGGGCACTTGAGACATCTAACAGAATTCCTTGGAGGTATTTTTCAATCGTGGAGGCGTTACGCCTGGCGGGCCGTTTGGGCGCGCTGTTCGGCAAGACGCCGCGCAAGCGATAGTGCAACGCGCAGGCTACCAGGGTCAGCCACGCCTTTACCCGCGAGGTCAAGCGCGGTGCCGTGGTCTACCGACGTACGCACTAGCGGCAAGCCCAGCGTGATATTAGCAGCTTGACCAAAGCCAGCATACTTAAGCACGGCCAAGCCCTGGTCATGGTACATCGCCAGCACGGTATCAACACCCGCCAAGTGGCGAGGCGTAAACAGCGTATCGGCAGGAAAAGGGCCTTGAATATCCAGCCCCTGCGCACGCAGGGATTCAAGTGCGGGGATAATCGTCTCTTGCTCTTCATGGCCCAAATGGCCATCTTCGCCCGCGTGAGGATTTAGCCCGCATACGGCAATACGCGGCGAGGCAATGCCAAACTGATGCACTAGATCATCGGCCAACAAGCGGCTAATCCGGGTTACCCGCGCGACGGTAATCGCATCGGCGACCTGGCGCAGCGGCAAGTGTGTGGTGACCAATGCAACGCGAAGATCACCACTGCCTTGCCAGTCCGCTGCGTTGGCGTGTAACGCGGCATCGGTTGCCAGCATCATCACGACCTCGTCAACACCGCAGGCATCACGCAACCACTCTGTATGCCCTGTGAATCCTGGGTAGCCACCTTCAATGATGACGCCTTTATGCAGCGGTGCGGTGACAATGGCGGCCGCCTGGCCTGCCTGACAGGCCGCCACGGCCAGCTCAAGCGTGGCAAGCACATACCCTGCATTGGCCGGGTTAAGCACGCCAGGCGTTGCGGGCTCATTCAACGCTACGGGCCAAACGGGTAACTGCCCCGCGCAGGCGGCCACTTCCTGGCCTGGGCTTGTTTCCACCAGCGCCACATCAAGCCCTAGCGCAGCGGCCCGCTGGCGCAACATATCAACATCACCAATGGCGACGGCCTGCGCCGGCAGATGGCCCTGCGCGGCCAGCATAAGCACTAGCTCAGGCCCAATACCCGCAGGCTCTCCCGTGGTGATCAGCAGCGGAAGGTCAGCGATTTGGCTCATTTAAAGGCGAACATCCACAAAGGCTTCCGCGCGAATTTCCTGCTGCCAGACTTGCAGCTCTTCATTGGCGCGGCGCTGGAAAATGGCCTGACGCACTTGCTCCTGGCGGCTCTCATTGGTCACGTTCTGACGACGACGCTCTTCAACTTCAATTACGTGGTAGCCGAACTGTGAGCGCACTGGCTCGGAGATTTGGTTAACGTTCAGCGTCTGCAATGCTTCCTCAAACGCCGGTACGGTTTGGCCAGGACGCACCCAACCCAGCTCGCCACCGTTAAGCGCACTGCCGCTGTCGTCACTAAACTCACGTGCTACGGAGGCAAAGTCAGCGCCTTGCTGTAAACGCTGACGCACCTCCTGGGCCCGGGCACGCGCCTGCTCTTCACTGCGCGTTGGCGTTAGCTCAACCAATACGTGACGTGCGCGGATCTCTTCGACAAACGCCTGATCGCTATTTTGATTGCCCTGTTGATCAAGCACGCGCTGAACATCACGGTCGCTGACCGATACGCGCTGACCAACCTGGCGCTGCTGCACTTGGCGCATCAACATTTCACGCCGAATGTCTTCACGCACCTCAGCAAGCGTCATGCCATCGGCTTCTACCGCGTTTGCGAACTGATCCAACGTCATGTTGTTGGATTCAGCAATCGTACGCAGCTGACGGTTCAGCTCGGTATCATCGATGCTTAGATTGCTGCGATTTGCCAGCTGTAACTGGATTTCATCCAGTATCATCCGTTCAAGCACTTGCGCCTGAAGCGCAGAGCCTGGCGGAAGCGAGCCTCCCTGAGCTTGCGCTTGCTGCTCTATCTGAGCAACACGATCGTCGAGTTCACTGCGCATAATAACGCCATCGTTAACCACGGCAACGATGCTATCGATCGGCTGGCGCTGGGTGGACTCAAAATTCTGCGCTTGCGTGACCAGTGGAGCGGCAAGCGTGCCTGCGCCCATGCACAGCGCGATAACGCTCGCGGCCGACATCGTTTTTGCATGAGCTAGCAGCATATTTCTGGTTTTCATAAAAAGTCTCTTTCAGTCGCCATTCAAGAACGTCGTTACAAGGGAGTAGGACGGTAACCAGGAATGGTCCGTTCAAAATAGCTGTCAGCCTCTTGGCCAACGCCGCCCAAGCCACGGAATACAAAGCGTAAAAATAGCCCGCGATCGTTGAAGTCATCTGCAACACGCGCAGTGTCGTTATCATCCACCCACTCGCGCCAAACAATCTGCACGCCGTAGCAGCAGTCGTTCCATTGTACCCCTGCCAGTTTTTCAAGCGCACGATCATTGGTTTGGTCGTGAAGATACCGGCCTATCAGATCCACCCTTGGGCTGGTTTTCCAGGCAAATGACACGTCCCACTCTTCGCGGTTGTAATCACGAAAGCCATCATCGCCTGGTAACGTATCAGGGTCGAAGCCTTCGATCTCCCAACGGTAACCCAGGTTCACTACATGGCCTTCAGGGTGCCGATAACGCAGGTCAAAGCGAGTGCGTTCCGTCTTTTCACGGTGATCATCGTAAAGCCATTCGTAGCCGGTACTCCAGCGATCATTGATCTGCCAGTCCAGCCGGGTTACCAGAGGCGAACGATCACGCGTGGCCTGATAGTAACGCTGCGGGTTAACGTAAGGGTCTTCTTCTGGCCGCGCTGGCAGGGTATCCGGGTCTCCGTCACTATCAATACGGCGGTCCGAAAAATAGAGACTTTGCCCGATACCGAATGTTAGCCGATCACGGCCACTGTCATCTTCGATAAAGCGCGTCTGCACACCCACTGACACACGGTTAAGATCGCCGACCCGATCCCCGCCGGAGAAGCGGTGGGGCGACCACAGTTGGTCCCACGAGAAAGCCCGCTCACGACTATCGAAATCGGGTAGCTGGGTCTGGTTCTTGCGGGGTACATAGGCATAGTTAAACCGCGGCTCCAGCGTTTGCCGGTAGCCGCGATTTCCAAGCTCCAGTTCACGCTCAAATACCAGGCCGCCATCCACCGACGTCACCGGCACAGTTCGACTTGGTGAGGTATTGCGCTCCGTTTCACGGTCACCGTAGTCCAACTCGTAGGCGGTATACCAAAGCTCAGCCCGTGGTTCGATATATCCCCAGGGCTTTTCTTCGCGCCAGCCGACGGCCGGCGTTAAGTGTAGACGCGTGCCGGTTGCCGCCTCGCGTTCCGGCACCAGCCGCTCATCCACGTCACGCCAAAAATAGGTCGCGTTGGAGCGCCATTCGCTGAAGAAGCCACTGCCTAGCTGCCAATTGGAATTCGCGGTCAGGCTGGGCAAGCGGTAGAACGGCTTATCGGAGTCGCTAAGCGGGTCTTCAAGGCGCTGAAAGCCTTGCGCCCTGGCATCGAGATACCACTGGTCACCCTGATAATCTATCTGGGCAAGCCGCTCAAGGCTTACGCGGTCGCTCCCTCCAAACTCATCACCGAAGTCGTCGAAATAGCGGCCGTCACTGGAAGCGCCATAGCGCAACCGATAATTGCTGCGGCTGTTGACTCGGCCCGCATGGCGCGCATCGACATACCAACGGGTTTCGCCAGCAAAGCGGTCACTACCACTGTTACCTCCGTCGTCCCTACTTAAGTAGCCCCCCTCAATGGTTCCCTCGCTTTCCGAAAACAGGTAGCGGTATTCGCCGTTGAGCAGCAACCCACGGTCACTCATCCAACGCGGCGTAATGGTGGCGTCGTGATTAGGGGCGATATTCCAGTAAAACGGCTGTGCGTAATTAAATCCATCTGACGAAAACCCGATAGCCGGGGACAACAGCCCCGTGTGACGCTTATCGTCGATAGGGAAGCGCAACCACGGCCAGTAAAAAACAGGCACGTCTTTTACTTTTAAGCGGGCATTCGTCGCGGTACCAAACCCCGATTCCTGATTTAGGCGTATATCACTGCTCACCAGCTCCCAGGTATTGGCGCCGGGCTCACAGGTCGTAAAGGTGGCATCTCGCAAGCGATACTGAGACTCGCCTGTTTGCTCAAGCTGACTTGCCTGGCCACGCAAGCGCTCTTCATACAGCACATAGTGGCTGTTACGCACACTCGCGCGGTCTTCATTGAGCATTAGGGTGGCGCTGTCGCCACGCACCAACGCTTGGCCATCACGCAAAGCGAGATTCCCCTCAGCATCCACCTGCTCACGGTTTGCGGGTAAATAAATGCGTTCGGCTTCTAATTCCGAATTACCACGTCGCAATACCACATCGCCTCGCAGCAATGCCTCGCCATCGGCGGCGTAATCTACGTCCTGGGTTTCAACTGACAGCGTTTCCGGGTTCTGCTCTACAGGCAACCGGTAGCTGGGCATCACGTATCGGCCACGGCACAACTGTTGTGACGCTTCATCTCCTTCCCAGGCCTGCCAGTCAAGCGCTTGTGCGGGCAGCGCTTGATTCTGAGCCACCACCGAGAACGAGGCGCTAGCGAGCAAACTGCCCATCAGCGTATGCGCAACCGGTATGATGCGCGAAAATCGCTTGCCCATGTTCGTTATCCTTGGCATCCAGAATAGGTATTATACAGCCCGCATGATGCCCGACCAGCAAGGAGCTTGCATGTCCTCTTTACGGATTGATGCCCTCACCCGATGGGCCGCAGAACAAAATAGCCTAAATCCGGCGTTGATTACCCTCTCACCAGCGGGCGGCGACGCCAGCTTTCGGGGCTATTTTCGTCTAACACTACCTAATGGCGACACCCAAATAGTCATGGATGCACCGCCTGCTCAAGAGGATTCAGCCCCTTTTGTTACCATTGGCCACCGCTGGTACGCGGCGGGCTTACCCGTTCCCAAAATTTATGCCGCGAATTTAGACGACGGTTTTTTACTGCTGGACGATTTAGGCAGTACCCCCATGCAGGACCGGTTTACCGATAGTGCTGCGGTGATTCAGTATCATGAAAAAGCACTGGGCTTGATTGCCGAGCTGCAAAACAGGGCCAGCCCAACCGCGCTTCCCGACTATGATGCTGCGCTATTGGCTCGTGAACTCGACCTGTTCCCTGAGTGGTGCATGGATAAGTGGCTGACGCTACCTTGCCCATCAAGCTGGGAGGCACTGCGCACAGACCTTATTCACCGGGCGCTTCAACAACCGACGGTTAGCGTTCACCGTGATTTTGATGCCATGAACATCATGATCAACCATGACCGCTTATATATGATCGACTTTCAGGACGCCGTGGCAGGGCCGATTAGCTACGACGTTATTTCCTTGCTGCGAGGCCGCTATTGGCGCTTGAGTGCGGCCCAATTCGCCGAGCTGGCCACCCTGTTCTATCGCCAGGCCCGCAGCGATGGGCGCCTGTCCAGTGTACTAACAGAGGCCGACTTTATTACCCAGTGCCACGCCATGGCCGCTCAGCGTTCGTTAAAAGTGTTGGGGATTTTTTGTCGGTTAACGCTACGTGACCACAAACAGGGCTACCTGGCACGCTTACCCCACTTCCTGGATCACCTTGAAGAAAGCCTGAATGGCCTGCCCGAACACGCCGCCTTTGCCAACTGGGTAAGGCTCACGCTGCGCCCAGCCATTCTGCAACGCCTGGCGGAAGAGCATCCATGAAAGCGATGATATTAGCGGCCGGTTTAGGCAAGCGGATGCGCCCGTTAACCGACCACTGCCCCAAGCCCCTGCTCCCGGTCGCAGGGAAGCCGCTGATCGTTCATCACCTGGAGCGGCTTCAGCGGGCAGGTATTGAAGACGCCATTATTAATGTCAGCTATCGCGCCGAGCAAATCATTCAAGCGATAGGCGATGGCCGGGCCTACGGTGTCAATATTCAGTGGAGCCATGAGGCCACGCCGCTTGAAACGGGCGGAGGCATTCAAAAGGCGCTACCGCTGCTGGGCGAGGAACCCTTTCTGCTGGTCAATGGTGATGTGTGGTGTGACTACCTGCCCGCCAACACTCAGCTAAAAAGGGGCGATCTGGCGCACCTGATACTGGTGAATAACCCTGACCATCATCCTGAAGGCGACTTTGCCCTGGATAAGGGGCGCGTTCTTAATCAAGGTGCACAGCGTTATACCTATGCCGGTGTCAGCATTATTCATCCCAGGCTGTTGGCTGGCCAGCCCACCGAGGCGTTTGCGCTCGCGCCACTATTAAAAAATGCGATGCATGAACAGCAGGTGTCAGGGGAACACTTCGCAGGACACTGGGTTGATGTAGGAACACCCGAACGCCTTGTCGCCCTGGAGCACTTTTTAAGCCAGTAAATCCCCTTGTTATAAGAAGGCCCAGAGTGGGGATTCAAACAGTGCGCCAGGCAAAGAAATGTTATGCTGCGCGACTTACCTGTCGTCGCCAAGATAAGGAGAGCCACGTGAAAGCAAGGGTAAAATGGACGGATGGCCGTCAATTTATCGCCGAGTCGGGCAGCGGGCACAGCGTTGTGATCGATGGCCCACCCGACCACGGCGGCCGCAATACCGGGCCTCGCCCCATGGAAATGCTGCTGATGGGCATGGGCAGCTGCACGGCGTTTGATATCCTGAATATTCTCGATAAAGCCCGTGCCGATGTGACCGACTGTGTTGCCGAACTGGATGCTGAGCGCGCCGATGAAGTGCCTGCCGTATTCACCAAAATTCATGTTCACTTCGTGGTCACAGGCCGAGCGCTAAAAGAGAAGCAAGTTGCACGTGCCGTAGAGCTTTCCGCCGAAAAGTACTGCAGTGCGTCCATTATGCTTGTCAAAGGCGGTGTTGAAATTACGCACTCCTTTGAAATTGTAGAGGCTTGAGACAGAGCGACGACGCTCGCTCCTTCGGCCTACGATGCAGCACAGCGAAAAAAAATGCCCTGCCTGGATGCATCCCCTGCCCCGGCCGGGCATAATACGCCTCCTTGTATTCCCCCTGACTGCCCTGCAAGTGCTTTTAGAACATGCGCACCACGTATGGCATTAGGTTTTTTCTCGGTTCCGGCGCTGGCTCGTCGGGGTGTCTTCATCAGCCATAGGGAGGTTCGGACATGACAGATAGTCTCCGACTCCACGGGTTCAATAACCTGACCAGCTCGCTGAGCTTTAATATTTACGACATCTGCTATGCCAAGACCGAAGAGCAACGTACCGCTTATATCGACTATATCGATGAGCTGTACAACGCCGAACGGCTGACGCAAATTTTGAAGGATGTCACCAATATTATCGGTGCGCATGTGTTGAATATTGCCCGTCAAGATTATGAACCTCACGGGGCAAGCGTCACCATTCTCATTGCTGAACATGAGCTTGATGAAGCCAACCCTGAAAACACAGAACCAGGCCCTGGTCCGCTGCCTGAAACCGTGGTTGCCCATCTGGATAAGAGCCATGTCACCGTACATAGCTACCCGGAATCGCATCCTGACAACGGCATCAGCACCTTCCGTCTGGATATCGACGTATCAACGTGTGGGCATATCAGCCCGCTGAAAGCGCTGAACTATCTGATTCACAGCTTTGATTCTGATATCGTCACCATGGATTACCGTGTGCGCGGCTTCACCCGGGACGTCGACGGTAAAAAGCTGTTCATCGATCACGAGATCGCCTCGATCCAGGATTACCTGGCGGAAGATACCAAGCAGGCGTATCAGATGATGGACGTGAACGTGTATCAGGACAACATGTTCCATACCAAGATGCTGCTGAAAGACTTCGAGCTCGACAATTACCTGTTCGGCAAGTCGCGTCGCGACATTACGTTTGAAGAAGCCCGCGATATCGAAAGCCGCCTGCGCAAAGAGATGCTGGAAATCTTCTACTCACGTAACCTGGAGTAACGCCTGAGTAGCTAACACAGCCATAAAGAAGCCGGCATTGCGCCGGCTTCTTTGTATCTAAAAAAACCGTATCTAAAAGAATCGTATCTAATAGAAACCTTCATCCCCTTCAGGGCGCGTTTTGAAGCGCCGATGCAGCCACAGGTACTGCTCGGGGTGCTTGCGAATGGCACGCTCAATAAACTGATTAACCCGCGTTGCGTCGTTAACTTCATCGTTACTGGGAAAGTTTTCAAACGCTGGCAGGCACTCAATCGTATAGGTGCGGTTATCCGGGTTGCGATGAAACATCAGCGGCACCACTGGCGCGCCCGTCATACGAGCGATTTTAGACGTTAGCCGAATGGTGGCCGCCTGCTGACCAAACAAGGGGGCAAATACACTGACATCCGGCCCAAAATCCTGGTCGGGTGAATACCAGACAATATGCCCTGCCTTGATACGTCGCACCACGCCGCGCAGATCGTGTCGATCAATCGCCTGGCCGAAAATACGTGAACGAGCACGCGTCATAAAGCGCTCGAAAAGCGGGTTATTATGCGGGCGATATACGACATCCGCCGGAAAGAACAGCGAGTGCAGCGCGCCACCCAAATCAAGCGTTGAGAAGTGGATCCCGACGACCAACACCCCTTTGCCTTGGGCCTTGGCATTCGCCAAGTGCTCCTGGCCATGGTACGCCACTCGATGACGGAATCCTTCTGCCTCCCGACACCAGCCAGTCGCGGTTTCCACCAAGCCAATACCGTTAGCAATAAAGGTATCCTTCACCAACTTTCGCTGTTCATCGGCACTCTTTTCCGGGAAGCAAAGCGCCAGGTTGGTGGCCGTAATGTCCCGCCGCCGTTTGGCAAAGCGCCATGCCAAAAGCCCGATGACCTTGCCTACCCAAAGCTTAATACTCCAAGGTAGCCAAGCCGCGATATACATCGCACCGATGGCAAGCCAGGTTCCCCAGTAGCGTGGGTGAGCAAACGACGCTGGATACTCTTTTTTCGACATACGTACCACCTACACTGAAGACTCTTGATAACGTCTGGGTACGCGTGGCAACACCCCGGTAAGCAGGGTATAGCTGATCGTATCGCAGTAGCGTGCAACCTCATCGACGGCTAACACTGCCCCATTGCTGGCCGTTCCCCAGAGCACCACCTCGCAGCCAATGGCAGCATCTTGTATATCGGTCACATCAACGGTCAACATATCCATCGACACTTTGCCGGCGATAGCACAGCGCTGCCCATTGACCAGTACCGGCGTACCGTCCACCGCATGGCGGTCATAACCATCGCCGTAACCTGCGGCCACCACCGCAATACGTGACCGGCGCGGGGCGCGCCAGCGCCCTCCGTAGCCGACGGGTTCACCTTCGTTAATCTCTCGCAAACCGATAATTTCCGAACGCAGACTCATGACCGGACGTAATTGCTGCGTGGTTGGGGTGGCCACTTCCAGTGGGTCACTGCCATAGAGCATGATGCCTGGTCGGTTCCAGTCACCATGGGCATCAGGCCAGGCAAGCGTCGCCGGTGAATTAGCTAAGCACAAAGGCGCATCAAGCGCCTTGGCCAGGGCCTTTAAACTCAACAGCTGCTGATTAAAATAGTGGCCGTCGCTGGCATCAGCGGTCGCAAAATGGCTCATTAAATGCAACGCCGTGACCTGTGGTGCATTGGCCAGGCACTGCCAGACCGCCTCCGCCTCCGCGAGGCCAAACCCCAGCCGATGCATACCCGAATCGACTTTTAACCAAACGGGAATGGGTTGGCTTGGCGAAAATGCCAGCAGCGCGTCTACCTGCCATGCGCTATGAATGGTGGTCCACAGTGTGTAGCGCTCCACCAGCGGTAACTCATCGGCGCTAAAGATACCTTCTAACAGCACAATAGGTTTGCTGATGCCGCTGTTACGTAGCGCAATCGCTTCTTCGATACACGCCACCGCAAACGCCGGGACGTGGCTTTCCAGCGCATGAGCACACGCTACAGCGCCGTGGCCATAGGCATCCGCTTTGATAACCGCCACCGAGCGGCTTTGTGGCGCGCAGCGGCACGCCAGCTGATAGTTGTGACGCAGAGCATCCAAATCGATATGGGCCGCTAGCGGGCGCATTGCGTATCTCTCTTATACATAATAAGTCATCAAAAACAGCCCCTCTAACAACAACGCACCGAGTATAAACTCGGTGCGTTCAGGCCGTGCCTACGTAGCCACGCTGTCTTGGCTAGCTTTCGAAAATCGCCTCTAGCGACAGGCCTTGCTTTTCAAGTGTACGGCGTAGTTTCTTTAATGCCTCGACTTGAATCTGTCGTACGCGCTCGCGGGTCAGGCCAATTTCAGCGCCGACCTCTTCCAGGGTGGCCGCCTCATGGCCGCGCAAACCAAAACGACGCACAACCACTTCGCGCTGTTTATCACTTAGCTCATCAAGCCAAAGATCCACGTGTTCACGCACATCACCATCTACCAGGCAACCTTCTGGGCCTTGAACATCGTCATCGGCCAGGGTATCAATCAACGGTTTATCGCTCTCTCCACCCATGGGGTAGTCTACCGAGGAGACACGTTCATTGAGGCCAAGCATTTTCTTGACCGTAGCAACCGGTTTGTCGAGATGCTCAGCAATCTCTTCAGCGGTCGCTTCATGGTCAAGTTTTTGTGTCAGCTCACGCGCGGCACGCAGATAAATATTAAGCTCTTTCACCACATGTATCGGCAGACGAATGGTGCGCGTTTGGTTCATTAGCGCGCGTTCAATAGTCTGTCGAATCCACCATGTTGCATAGGTTGAAAAGCGAAACCCACGTTCAGGGTCAAACTTTTCAACGGCACGAATAAGCCCTAAATTACCCTCTTCAATAAGATCCAGCAGCGTCAGCCCACGGTTTAGATAGCGCCGGGCAATTTTAACCACCAACCGCAGGTTAGACTCGATCATTCGAGAACGACCAAGCGGATCCCCCTTTCGCGCCAGGCGGCCATAATAGACCTCTTCTTCTGGCGTCAAGAGCGGCGAAAATCCTATTTCATTGAGGTAAATTTGCGTCGCATCCAGGCTTTGAGTCGATTGCCGGTCCTCACGTCCTAGTGCTTTCTCAAAAGCTTCCTCTTCCGCTGCGACATCGTCGTCAACGTTTTCCAACGCTTCTTCGGCAGCATCCAGGTCAACCTCCTGTAGGTCCTTCTCCAGCATACTCATAGCCTTACCCCCGTAGTATCGCCTGCCCGCCTTTTAATATTTAAAGGTAACCACGCTTACGTGTGCGTTACTGGTGTTATTATTGTTATGTGGGCCAGCTCGTAAGGGGCTGGCTCAACAAAACCTTGCCGCTACTCGCTTATCGGGTACTCCACTGATTAGCGTGCAGGTAAAAATTCCATAGGATCCTGAGGCTGACCATCACGGCGCACCTCAAAGTGCAGCCTAACGCTTTCTGCATCACTGTTTCCCATGGTGGCGATCACTTCGCCTGCTTCAACCACGTCATTTTCACTAACGTTTAAGCTGTCATTATGCGCATAGGCACTTAGGAACTGATCGTTGTGTTTAAGAAGAATAAGATTACCGTACCCACGTACGCCACTCCCCGCATAAACGACAATACCCGGGCCTGCGGCTTTGACAGGTTGCCCCTTTTGTCCGGCGATATCAATCCCGGCGGTAATCGAATCACCTTCGCCGAAGCTACCCGCGACTTGCCCATCTGTCGGCCATTGCCAGTTGATCGTCTCTGCGGGCGTGAACGTACGTGATGAGCGATCCGAACGTTCCTCTGGAGCAGCCACAGGTGTTTCGGATTGAGCAACCACCTGTTCCTCAGGCTCCGATGCTGGGACCGTTTCTGGCTCAGGCTCAGGCTCGGGCTCAGGCCTTGGCTCGGTAGCAGGCACCTCGGGTTGAGAGGGAGACTCTTGCGGCGCACTGTTAGTTGACGCTACCTGCTGAGCACTTTCAACCGCTTGTTGTTCAGGGCGCTCAGCGTTTAAACGCTGAGCGCGTTCAATCGCCGATTCATCAGGCAGTAGCCAATCAAGTTCCTGGTCGTTACTGGCTACTGCTGTCGCCTGCGGGTTGAGCCCGGTTGCGACGACGCCGCGCGACTCATTCGGCGTGTTTTGCGCCTGATTTGCGGGCTGGGAATTATTTCCAGCCCCTGCCCCTTCACGTAATGCAATCATCTGTCCGGGATGGATTTGGTAGGGCGCGTCAATATTGTTGATGGTGGCTAGCTGGCGGTAATCCAGATCATGCTGCCAAGCGATGCCATACAGGGTATCGCCTGGTTTGACGGTATATTGAGGCGAGTTTTCCACCACGCGACTCGCTTCACTCAAGTCACGTACTTGCGGGGTATTGTGCTGCTGATTGGCACACCCGCTAATTGCCAACACCAAGGCTGACATCATGAAGACTTTACGCATGCAAACCCTACTCCTTTTCAGCGCTGGGCCGTATTAGTTGAATCTAACGTGGTCGACTTCCCTGCCCGACGGTTCAATAGCATGACCAGCAATATACCAACGGCCATCAGCAGCACCACGCCGATAATCTGCGCGGAAGCGCCGGTCAACGCCGCATAATCACTGGGCAGTAAATAACGATACTCCAAGGGTATCATTTGCCCGCTTGGGCCAACCTGATAACGCAACAGCTCGCGCCATGGCCACAGAACCGGCAACGAGCCAATAATAAACCCTAAAAGCAATTGCATCGTAAAGCCATGATGACGTCTTAACAGCCAGGATAATAGCCGCGAAAACAGCGCAAGGCCTATCACACACCCCATACCAAACAGCATAATAATAGTGATGTCGAAACTGCGAATAGCCCCCATTATCGTGCCGTAGAGCCCCATCGTGAGCAACAAAAAACTGCCCGACACGCCTGGCAACAACATGGCGCTAATCGCAATACATCCCGCCACCATCACAATCGTGGCTTCATTACCGAGCAATAGCACCAAGGGCATTAAGCTCGGCAGCATTCTGGCTAACAGTAAACCGGCCAACAACGGAAATAAATACCAAAATTTCCAACGGTCTCCCGCTTGGGCGACCACCATTCCAGAGGCGGCGACCAGCCCGAAAAAGAAGCCATCAAGCAGCAGGGGGTGCGCTTCCATCAGCCATAGCGCCAAGTGCGCCACGCTGACCAGGCTGATGCCGATACCAGCCAGCAAAGGAATCAAGAAGGCCAGGTTCAAGTGCTTAACGAGGGCACGCCACCCATCACGCTGCCAAACCACCAGCGCGCCAGGACCAAACTGCTTAATGGTATTGATCAGCTCTTCATAAATTCCGGTAACAAAGGCAATCGTGCCCCCGGAAACTCCGGGTATGGCATCTGCGGCCCCCATCCCGGCACCTTTAAAAAAAATCCCCAAGGATTTACGCTTCAATCCACTACTCCTTGCAATAAAGGTACAAAACGCACGGGCTCAAGCCGCCGCTTCTCAAAAGCATTCCCACTGCGCTTTATCTGGGTAAGCCATTGGCTGCCATCAGGCGCTTCCAACGGCGCAATCAACACCCCATCGCGACTTAGCTGCTCGAGCAATATCTCAGGCAGTGTCTGCGCACAAGCCGTCAATAAAATAACATCGAACGGTGCCGCCGTTGACCAACCCTCGCCGCCATCGGCAACGGTTAGCGTTACCTCTGCGCCCAAGCGCCAAAGGCGATCACTCGCTCTCTCATGCAAGGCGTAAATACGCTCAATGGAGTAAAGTTCCTTCACTAAGCGCGACAAAATCAGCGTTTGATACCCGGAACCGGTACCCACTTCCAACACACGGCGTGGCTCAGCTTTCACAACCAGTTCTGTCATCCGCGCCACGGTAAGCGGCTGTGATAACGTCTGCCCAAAGCCGATAGGCAGCGCCGTATCTTCATAGGCACGATGCGCCAAAGCCTCGTCAACAAACAGATGCCTGGGCTCGCCAGCCATCACATCAAGCACATCCGGATGTCGAATCCCCTGTTCGATCAACCGATCAATCATGCGATCCCGGGTACGCTGAGAGGTCATCCCCCGCCCGCGCCGCTCAATGGGCGAAATATCAGGCAAAGGCATCCAACCAGTCCTGTACGTCACGGCACGCAGGGTGGCGCGTCAAGTCAGTTTGCAGCGGCGTAATCGATACATACCCTGCCTCGATAGCGGCAAAATCGGTATCTTCACCGTCATCCGCATTGGCAGCAACCGGCGCAATCCAGTAGCGCGTCCGCCCACGAGGATCTTTGATCGCAAGCGGTTTTTCAGCCGGGCCACGATATCCAAGCCGGGTTACCTTAACGCCTTTGATGGCTTCCCACGGCACATCTGGAACGTTAACGTTGAGCAGCGTTCTGGGCGGCAAGGAGAGTTGATCGGCGGCACCAATCAGGCTGGATGCCACTTTCGCCGCGGTGTCAAAGTAACGATCACCGCATAGCGACATGGCAATCGCGATCATGCCCAGGTTGCGGCCTTCCATGGCCGCGGCCACCGTGCCTGAATAGAGCACGTCATCGCCTAAATTGCCACCGTGGTTAATCCCTGAAATAACCAGATCAGGCCGCTCATCCCACACGCCATTTACGCCCAAGTAAACGCAGTCAGCGGGCGTACCATCCACGCTATAGAAACCATTTTCCAGCGCGGTTAATGAGAGCGGGCGCGATAATGTCAGCGAGTTACTTGCCCCGCTACGGTCACGGTCCGGGGCAACGACACGCAGCTTGGCATGAGCCTCCAGCGCATCATGTAACGCTTTCAGCCCTGGGGCGTAAACACCATCGTCGTTAGAGAGCAGCAGTCGCCGCATTGATGCCTCCTTGTTGATCAAGCGTAATCTGGCGGCTTACGCCATATCCGGGTGATGAATGAGTTCACCGATAACGGCGGTAGCAAAACTGCCTCGGGGTAGCGCAAACGAGAGTAGCACGGCATCAGATTCCCTAGTGAGCTGGGGCGCCGTTAATCGCATACGCAGTGCCCTATGGGAGCGTTTCACACCGCTGGCTTCCAAACCTTTACACAACTCAGGATGCTGACGGGCTAGCTGCGCCTCGTAGCGCCCTGCGTCATCAACGGCGTTTTCACCAATGCCCCAAAGCGCCGCGGTTGGATGCACGTCCAGCTCAGCAGCACGCGTTATCAACGACTCGTCCACCGTGTCGACGCCGAATACGCTTTGGGTGCCGTCAAGCATCACGGTATCGCCTGGGATAGGCTGATGCCAGTTGCCGTCCGCCAAGCGAGCGCTTAGCAGCTCATTAAAAAGAAAGCTTCGCGCAGTAGAGAGCAGCATTCCTTGACGGTCGTCACGTTTGCGCCACCCCCGTGCGAGTAGTGCCTCGGCACGCTGTAAATTACGCGCCTCAGGGCCGAAACGCTGAGGGCCAAAATAGTTGGGCGCCCCGAACTGGCAAAGCGCCTGCCAGCGATGAACGAAATCATCCGCCGTGATCGCGTCGCCACTCAATCGTAACGTAAACGCGTTAGTGCGATGAACGCCACGTTTTAGTTTGCGTGGGTGACGCACGCTTTCAAGCACCGTGATGCCCAACCCACCCAGTGCTGATATCAAGTCAGCAGGCGCGTCACGCCCTGGCAAGTGAATGCTTAACCATTGGCGCGTCACGGCTATTCGGTCCTTCATGCCTGAATAGCCAATATCTCGCGGGGTCACACCGCATAATCGGCTGACACTTTTCACCACATCCAGCGTGGTCTGATTGCGTTTTTCAATCCGCAGCCAAAGATGCTCACCATGCGATTCGGGCGTGAAGTCCAGCTGCTCGTCAACCAAAAAATCCTCAGGTTGGGCCCGATAATGCCCCGGCTTGGGCGGCCCAAACGCAGCATCCAAAGAGCGTGCCCACTGAGGCAGCTTACTCATTCAACGCCTCAGGCTGGCCGAGTAAAACCACCGTTTCAGCAGCAATGCCTTCCCCGCGCCCGGTAAACCCTAGCCGTTCCGTCGTGGTGGCCTTAACGTTTACCTGGCCCAAGGAAACACTCAAGGTGTCAGCAATGGTTTGACGCATTGTCGCAATATGCGGCGCCATTTTGGGCGCTTGAGCCATCAGGGTCGCGTCCAGGTTTACAACTTCATAACCTTCCGCCCGAACCAGGCTCATCACATGGCGCAGCAGCATACGGCTATCAGCGCCTTTCCATTCGGGGTCGGTATCGGGAAAGTGATGGCCAATATCGCCCAGCGCGCAGGCGCCTAACAGCGCATCGCTGACCGCATGAAGCAGCACATCGCCATCGGAGTGTGCGACAAAGCCCTGTGAAAACGGCAGCTTAACGCCACCAATCATTAAGTGGTCGCCGGGGCCGAACCGATGAACATCAAAGCCATGACCAATTCGCATTAAGCCTCCTGAGTAAACGTATCTGATTGTGCTGACAAAATGGCGGCGGCGAGGGCAAGGTCATCCGGATGCGTCACTTTTAAATTATCGCGCCGCCCGCTAACCAGTTGTGGCTGCCTACCCAGCGCCTCGACCGCTGACGCCTCATCGGTCACCATGCGTTTTTGATGCCGGGCACTCTCAAGTGCCTGGCGCAATAGCCCGTAATGAAACCCCTGGGGTGTCAGCGCATGCCAAAGCCCTTCCCGGGGTTCTGTACAGGTACTTTGTTGTTCGGCGTTGGCCCGTTTCATGGTATCTGCTACCGGCATCGCTAATAGCGCCCCGCCGGTGTGATGAGTCACCGCCTGATACAGGGCATGCAGGTCGTCCGTGGTAATACACGGGCGAGCCACATCGTGCACCATCACAATATCGTCATCCTGTGCGGGTATGGCATGTAGCGCATTGAGTACGCTATCCATGCGTTCGATGCCGCCCGTTACGCGCTGCCAGGCCGCAAAAGGAACCCATTCAGCCTGAAACCACTGATCATCGCTGTCCAGGCAGAGCACTAACGACGCCTTGGGAAACGCCTCGTAAAGTCGCGCCAGAGTGTGCACCAGTATTGGGTGTTCACCTAACATCAGGTACTGTTTGGGTTTATCGGCTCCCATACGACGCCCTTGCCCGGCGGCAGGCACGATCAGCCAAAGCGTTTTTTTCAAAGCCGCTTACCTGACATATTCACTGTTTGTTTACTCACTGTGCCGATTGCTCACGATCTAGTCGTGGTTGGACCACCAGTCCTGCGTTAATACCAATCAACTCGGTCGTTATGGCAACACCCGGCACCCAGAAAAACTGTTCATCGCTACGCACCATGCCCATATCACTTCGGGCCCGCTCTTCAATAGCGTCCAGCCCGGTCTTAAGATCGGTGACCTCGGCCGCTAAGCGTGCGTTTCGCTCGCGCATGGGCAAGTTGGCCTCTTCCTGTGCAGCAACGCGCTGCTCGACTATTTGCAGGTCACGCCAGCCACCATTACCTAACCAAAGCGTGTACTGGAGCAAACCCAGTACGACAAGTAACGCTACCACAACCCATTTGTGCATCACCGATCTCCCAAGGCAGTAACGGCGCGCATTATGCCACTATGCAGAACCATCAGCGAGCCGCAGGCACTTTAAAAGGCAGCGCTTGAAAAGCCGCCTCACGATACGCGCTCACTTGGGCGCCCTCCGCTTGGCAAAATTGGGCAACACCCGCCGCCAAGCCGGGATGGTTCATATAGTGCAGCGAACGAACGCGTTGAGGGGCGAAACCGCGTACTAACTTATGTTCCCCCTGGGTACCTGGGTCAAAGCGCGTCAGCCCATTCTGCAAACAGTACTCAATGCCTTGGTAATAGCAGGCTTCAAAATGCAGACAATCGGCCTCCACTTCACTTCCCCAGTAGCGGCCATACAGCGTGTGCTCACCACGAAAATAGAGCGCCGACGCAACCGGTTGGCCATTCAACTGCGCCTGCACCAGCATCAATGTTTCGGGCATGGTCTGGCGTAACCGTTCAAAAAAGGCATGATTTAAATAGGGCGAACGACCGCGCTCCAGATACGTCATTGAATAACAGCGATAGAAGTGCGTCATTGTTTCCTGGGTGATCTCCTGGCCCTCCAGGCGCACCACATTTAGCCCCTGTTCGGCCACCAAGCGCCGTTCACGCTTGATCATTTTTCGCCGTTTGGATGTCAGGCTTGCCAGGAAACCATCAAAGTCGCCAAAACCTGCGTCCTGCCACTGGAATTGAAGCCCTTCGCGGACCGTTAATTGGGGAAACTGCGCCTGCCAGGCCGTCACGTCATGCTCATCGGCAAACAATAAATGCCAGCTGGAGAGCGCCTCCTGGTGACAAAGCGTTTGCCAGGCTGACGCTAACAGAGCACGGATAGCCTCAGCATTTAGATGGCTAGCAAGTAGCGTGCGCACCCCCGGAACGGGAGTAAACGGGATAGCGCTGAGCGCTTTAGGGTAATAGGTGCCACCGGCTCTTTCGAACGCTTCCGCCCACCCCCAATCAAATACATACTCACCGTAAGAGTGATGTTTACGGTACATGGGCAGTGCGCCTACTAATTGGCCTGCTCGCCAAACGCAGGCATGGCAGGGCTCCCATCCTGTCTCACGCCTCACCGAGCCACTCGCCTCCAGCGCATGCAAAAATGCATGGCGCAGAAAAGGCTGATCGTGGCCGACCAAGGCATCCCACTGGCTTGCCTCAATGTTTTCCATGGCGGATAGAGTAGAGAGTTCTAACGAGCACGCAGACATGATATCTCCCAAGAGCAAAGCGTTGGCGCCCTGTTATCCCGTCTTACTTTATCATTAACGCAGCGTTACCCTTACTATCGACTTAGCTATCGTCTTAACTATCACCTTAACTATCGTCTTAACTACCGTCTTAGCCTTACGACACGAGCATTAACGTAGCGCTTACAAGCCACTATTGCGCCCCAAGACATCCAGGTACGGAAGATAAGGAGCGGTTATGCAGCACGATTTAACAGGTATCTTTAATGCCCAACGACACGCTGTTGATCAAACGCCTTTTCCAACGCTAAGTGTTCGTCGCGCACGATTGGCACGTTTAGCGCAAATGACCAAGCGTCATCAGCATGAGATTGTGCGGGCTATTCAAACGGACTTTGGCCAGCGTAGCGACACAGAAATCCACTTGGCGGAAATTAGTGCCGTGCTACAGGCCATACGTTATGCGCGCCGTCACCTCTGGCGCTGGATGCGCCCCTGGCGCGTCGGTGTGCCTTGGCGCCTGTTACCGGCACAAGCACGCATAGCCCCGCAGCCATTGGGCATCGTTGGGGTTATTTCCCCCTGGAATTACCCGTGGAGTCTTGCGCTACTGCCCGTTATTGACGCCTTTGCCGCCGGTAATGTTGTCATGCTAAAGCCCAGTGAGCTAACACCTCACACCAGCACCTTGCTCGCTCGCTTGGCTTGCCAATATTTTACCCAGGATGAACTCGTCGTCATTCAAGGAGATGCATCGACCGCTCAGGCATTTAGCAAGCTTCCCTTTGATCACCTGGTGTTTACCGGTTCGACCAGCATTGGGCGTCACGTAGCTAGTGCTGCGGCAGCCAACCTTACGCCTGTGACCCTAGAGCTAGGCGGTAAATCCCCCGCGCTGGTGGCAGGTGATGCCGACATGGATAAAGCGGCCACGGCCATTATATTCGGCAAGGGACTTAACGGTGGACAAACGTGTTTGGCACCCGACTACGTTCTTGTAGAAAGCCGCCATCTTGAGTCCCTGGTTAGCGCACTAAGCCGTGCTATTGTCCAGCAGCGCCCTGATAGCAGAGAAGCAACCAGCCCGATCAATGATGCCCATCGCGCACGCGTAGAGGGCCTGCTGACAGAAGCCCGTGACCACGGCTGTCGAGTCATTGATCACGGCAACCATGCCCCTGCGCTGGTTATCGACCCCACCCAAACACTTTCTGTGATGCACGAAGAGATTTTTGGCCGCGCGCTTCCCGTTATCGGTGTTAAAAATATGGAGGCGGCGATTGAGTTTGTGAATGCACGTCCGCACGCTCTAGTGGTATATGCGTTTACTAATGATAAAACGCTTCAAACGCGGTTACTGCAACAGACTCGTTCCGGTGCGCTTGTCTTTAATGAAACACTGCTCCATCACGCGGTCCCCACCTTACCGTTTGGCGGCATCGGTGAAAGTGGCATGGGGGCTTATCATGGGCGCCACGGTTTTGAGCGCTTTAGCCATTTACGTGGTGTGTTTTATCAAACGAAACACGCTACCAGCAGGATTCTGCAGCCGCCCTACCGGCGCTGGCTTATGAAACTGCTTCGTTTACGTTAAAGCTTATTCATTAGGGGCTGTTGACGTTTCATTGCAGAGATATTGGCAGGATAAGAGCAACCCCGCAGAGTAGAGGCTCCGGCACTGATTGCCGAGTTACCTTCTGGCGCGGCGCTAGTGGCTGATAAAGGCTATAACAGTGGTGCTATGCAGCCCCTAATAAAAACGCCGTTGATCGCCAACTTGCCGTTATGATTACCCAATTAGCCTACGCGGTGGGTTGTGATATTGTGGCAGAAGGGATTGGAACCGCCGAACAAGCCGCCTATTTACACTCTATCGGTTGCGAAGCAGCGCAAGGGGACTATTATGCTCGACCACTGCCAGCCAATGTATTTGTTGCCTGGTGTAAAGATTGGACATCACAACTTCCGCCCCACACTGCTTTGGAGCCTGCTTAATGGCGCATGACTTGCTTGACCGCTTACGCGAACGCTTAGAAGAATTAAACCGCTCCGAGCGTAAAGTTGCTAACGTGATCCTGGACGATCCGACAGCCGCTACCAGCTTAAGCATCGCAAGCCTGGCCCAAGCCGCCAGTGTCAGCGAGCCAACCGTTAACCGGTTTTGCCGCAATTTTGGCGCCAAGGGATATCCCGACTTTAAAATCAAGCTCGCGCAAAGCCTGGCGGGTGGGACACCCTACGTGACCCGCGCCGTTGAGCCCGGCGATACGGCGGCCCAATACACGCAGAAAATTTTTGGCGCCACCATTGCCGCGCTGGATGAAGCCCAGCGTGATATTGATATGGCGGCCATTGAACGAATGGTCGACTACCTAACCCAGGCAAAACAGATTCACTTTTTTGGGTTAGGCGCATCAGGTGCCGTCGCTCAGGATGCTCAGCATAAGTTTTTTCGGTTCAATCTACCGGTCATGGCCTACGCCGATGTATTGATGCAGCGCATGGTGGCGGCGTCCTGCCATACGGGCGATGTGGTGGTGATTATTTCCTACACCGGACGCACCCGTGAGCTGGTAGATATCGCCCGTGTAGCGCGCGAATCTGGCGCCGTTGTGCTGGGTATTACAGCCCCCGCGTCACCGCTTGCCAACGAGTGCAGCGCCACGCTTAACGTGGCAACCCCTGAAGACACCGACCACTACATGCCCATGACGTCAAGGGTGATTCAGCTTACCTTGATTGACGCCCTGGCCACCGGCGTCACACTACGGCGTGGCGAAGACTTCTTACCGCACTTGAAAAAAATCAAGGACAGCCTGCGCGACACCCGCTTTCCGCTGGACTAGCTCAACCAGCTAGAAAGGCTTCCGTTCTATACAGCGGTGGTCACGGTTATTTCTACTTTTAACTCGTCGGCAGGCATCGGGGCACATACGCAGGTGCGCGCTGGCGCGTAGCCTTCGGGCACCCAGGCATCCCACACCTCATTCATGGCGACGACATCGCTGCCGTCCTTGAGATAAATCGTGGCGCTTAATAGCTGCTCACGGCTTGAGCCGATCTCTTTTAACAGCGCATCGACACGCGCCAGCATGCTTTCTGTCTGCGCCTTAATATCGCCATGACGCGCCTCAGGCCCCGCGACCTGACCACACAAATAAGCAACCCCTTGGTGGATAACGGCGCGACTCATGCGGGCCTTGGTATCGTGACGTTCGATCGTCATAGAGCACTCTCCTAAAAAATGGGAAAAAAACAGTGTAAACGGCGACTCAGTGACTGACCACGCTTTCCTGTTCAGCGCTGTGTGGGTACCGGCCGATGTTCAAAAACCCGGCGTAACACAAAGCTGGTATGCGCCCCTGTGACACCTTCAATACGGTTAATAACGTGCAGCAGTAAATGCTGATAATCATCCATATCCTGGACTAAAATCTTTAGCTGAAAGTCGGCAGCCTGCCCAGTAATGATCAGACATTCGATCACGTTGGGAATTTTTCGGATGTGGCGTTCAAAGTTCTCAAACCGCTCGGAGGTATGCTGGTCCATGGCAATATGCAGCAGTACCATCAGTTGGTAGCCCAACTGGCGAGCATCTACCTCGGCGCGATACTGCATAATCAAGCCGTGCTCTTCCAGCGCACGCACCCGGCGTAAACAGGGCGATGCCGAAAGGCCAATTCGATCAGCCAATTCCTGGTTACTGATCCGCCCTTCTTGTTGCAGAATCGTCAAAATTTGGCGGTCAAAACGGTCAAGCGTCAATGGCGTCACCGACATAAACAGCAGCCTCTGCTAAGAAATTATAAATTATTAAAACATACTGCCAATTAATGCCATTTTTATTCATTTTTAGCAACAACCTAGCGCTATAAACCCGTTACACTATTCACACTGCCAAAAGCAGTTAACGGTTGTGTGCCATACTCTGCATCATGAGTCTGCACCGATGAACAAAGGCCTACCCACAAGCGGCCAGTTTTCCAAGTCATTAACCCCCTTAGGAATCTCATCATGTCTGCTTTCGATCATCGTAAATATCGCCCAGCACCGCGCGTTCCTGCGTTTAACCGCCAATGGCCTGACCGTGACCTTGATCGTGCGCCGATCTGGGTAAGTGAAGACCTGCGTGATGGTAACCAGGCGCTGCTAGAGCCGATGACCGTTGAGCAGAAAAAGCGCTTCTGGCACCAGATCGTTAAGGTGGGCATTAAAGAAGTCATGGTGGGGTTCCCTTCCGCCAGCCAACCCGACTTTGATTTTGTGCGCTGGTTAATTGAAGAAGATCAGATTCCTGAGGATGTCACTATCGCGGTGCTGGTGCAGTGTCGCGAGCATTTGATTGAAAAAACCTTTGAAGCTTTAGTGGGTGCCAAGCGCGCTATTATCCACCTGTATAACTCGACCTCGACCATTCAGCGCGAACGCGTGTTTGAGATGGACCGCGACGGTATTACCGATATTGCCGTTCAGGGCGCTACCTGGGTTAAACAGTATGCCGAGCGCTATCCAGACGTTGCCTGGCGTTTTCAGTATTCACCGGAGAGCTTCTCCAGCACCGAAATCGACTTCTCGCTGGCGATTTGTGAAGCGGTGATGGACGTTTGGCAGCCAACGCCTGAGAACAAGTGTATCCTCAACCTGCCGACGACCGTCGAAGTGGCTGGCCCTCACCACCATGCCGACCAGATCGAATACTTCTGCCAGCACATCAGTCGTCGCGATAGCGTGATTATCTCGGTGCATACCCACAACGACCGAGGCGGTGCAGTAGCCTCAGCCGAACTTGCCTTGCTTGCCGGTGCCGACCGTGTGGAAGGCACGCTGCTGGGTAATGGCGAGCGTACCGGCAACATGGACATCATCACGCTGGCCATGAACCTTTACAGCCAAGGGATTGATCCTAAACTTGATCTTTCCAACCCGGATGAGATCATTCAGGTCGTTCACGAGTGCACCGGCATTACCATGCACCCACGCCACCCTTGGGTAGGTGAAATGGTGTATACCGCCTTCTCTGGTAGCCATCAGGATGCGATTCGTAAATCCCTCAAGCACCAGAAGCCCGACGAACCGTGGCAAGTGGCTTACCTGCCGATTGATCCCCACGACATTGGCCGCGACTACCAGGCCGTGATTCGAGTCAACAGCCAGTCCGGCAAGGGCGGCATGGCCTTTTTGCTTGAGCGCGACTACGGCATCAACCTGCCACGCTGGATGATGCTGGCCTTGGCCCCCTATGTACAAAAAGAGAGCGAAGAGCGCGCCAGCGAACTCTCAAGCGAGATGATTCGCCAAGTGATGTTCGATAACTTCACCCAGGAAACGCCACTGTCGCTGGCAGACTACCAGCTTTCCAAGGGCCAGCACGAAGGGCTTGAAGTGACCTTGTGGCAAGGTAGCGAAACCCTGCGCCTGTCTGGTTCCGGCAACGGTGCCATGTCGGCCTTTACCGATGCCTGGCAGAAGCACTCCGGTGTTAACGTGACGATTATCGACTACAGTGAGCACTCGTTGGGCGGTGGTAGCGAAGCCAACGCAATCGCCTTTGTACAGTTGAGTATTGATGGCCAGCGCATTTGCGCCGTTGCCGAAGATAGCGACACGGTTAGCGCTTCTTTGAAAGCCCTGATCTCGGGCATCAACCGCGTCGCCACTACAAACGCGGAGGCAGCGCCAAGCCATCAGGGCAGCGTCCTGCCAGCCTAACGATCTATAAGTAATACACTAATGCCTTGCGCGGCTACCCACGCAAGGCATTTTTCTGCGCCTTGAAAACGCATGTTAGAATTGGCCGCTTATCGAAGACCCCTTTTGTTAGTCAGTGGAGAAAACATGGGTCCAGGCATCGCAAGCGTACTGCTTATCGCACTGGGCGGCGCACTCGGGGGAATGGCCAGGTTTGCTCTTTCCAACCTGTTAGCGCGCAGGCTGGGCAAGGCGTTTCCTTGGGGCACGCTCGTGGTTAACGCGACCGGCGCGCTGGCCGCAGGCTGGCTACTGGGCCGCCAAGGCCTGCCTGACACACCAACGGCGTTCTGGCTGTTTAGCGTAACTGGCCTACTCGGCGGCTATACCACGGTCTCATCGTTTAGCCTGCAAACTCTTGAACTTTGGCAAGGCGGTCAATCGGGTCGTGCAGCACTCAACGTGGGCGGCACACTGATGCTGGGCATTGGCATGGCAGCGTTGGGCTGGGCGCTGGCAGGGTACCGCGTATGAGGACTTGGAAATGCTACCTTGCCGTCGGGATTGGTAGCGGCCTGGGCAGCGCACTGCGCTACGCCGTATCGCTTGTCTCCCAAGCGGCCTTGGGTAGCTATTTTCCTTGGGGCACGCTGATCGTCAACGTACTGGGGTCAGGTTTGATCGGCTGGATAGCCACCACCGCGCTACGTGCGCCCCATGGCAGGCTAGCCTACTGGCACCCGCTGCTCGTGGCAGGTTTTTGCGGCGGCTTTACGACCTTTTCACTGTTTAGCCTGGAAACGCTGCATTTCCTTCACCATGGGCAAGGCTGGCTAGGAATTTCATACGTGCTGGTGAGCCTGCCGCTATGGCTATTGGCCGCCATGACGGGCGAGCGCTTGGCACTTCGCCGCCAATAGACACTCAAGAAAAACCACTCAGAGAAAACCAATGCGCGAGCAGATGGAAAAACACCAGTGCTGGATTTACCTGGTCTGCATTGGCCTAGGGCTGGCCTTGGGCGTTGTGTCACCGGCGCTGGCTGATGTGCTGGAGCAGTTACTGTGGCCACTGTTAGGCCTTCTGATGTACGCCACCTTTAGCCAGATTCCTTTGCTTAGCGTGGCGCGCGGCCTTACCGACGGCCGCTTTATGACGGCGCTGCTAGTGGGCAACTTTATCGCCATTCCGGCCTTTCTGGGGCTGGTGGTCGCTTGGCTGCCGCTCTCACCTGCGGTATTGGCCGGCGTATTGCTGGTACTGCTGGTGCCCTGCACTGATTGGTTTATCAGCTTTACTCACCTAGGCAAGGGAGATACGCCCCGCGCTGTCGCGGCCGCTCCGCTGCTGTTATTGGTGCAAATGGTGGCTCTCCCTGTCTATCTCTGGCTCTTTCTGGGATCAGAGTGGTTTCATCTGGCACTCTCCACCTCACTAATTGTTGCCTTTGCGGGCCTTATCCTGCTTCCCTTGGCGCTTGCCGGGCTAACGGAATTTGCGGCTACTCGGCATAGGCGCATCAAGCGCGCCATCTATCACCTGGGCATACTGCCCGTGCCACTGCTTGCCTTTGTGGTCTTTATTATTGCAGCGTCACAGGTCAATCACTTGGGCGGGCTGTATCATGTGATGGCTCAGGTCATGTTGGTCTTCATGGTTTTTTTGGTGTTTGCGGGCTGGCTGGGGCGTGCGCTGGGCAGGCTGTTCCGTTTGCCAACCGCCAGTGCCCGCACGCTGGCTTTTAGCTTTGGCACACGCAACTCGTTTGTCATGCTGCCCATCGCCCTGGCTCTGCCTGGCGCATGGCAACCCGCAGTCGTAGTGATTATTTTTCAGTCACTGGTAGAGCTTTTTGGAATGATCTTCTATCTACGCTGGGTGCCCGGTAAATTGCTGCCTGACCGTGAGCGAGGCAGCTAGCTAACCCGCGCGTATCCTCCCGCTACACCCTGTTTGCTGAATACCAGTTGCCACAGCTGAATCTCACGTGCTCTAAAGGCTCCCGCACAACTCAACAGGTAGTAGCGCCACATACGATAAAACGTTGGATTAAACTGACCTTTAAACTGGGGCCAATTGGCTTCGCTATTGTGATACCAGGCCATCAGCGTTTTATCGTAGTCAGCTCCAAAGTTATGTATATCTTCCACCACAAAAAGCGTTTCAACCGCATCGGTAATATGGCTTAAGGTAGGCAACTCGCCATTCGGAAAAATGTATTTATCGATCCAGGGATCGGACATGGTCGTACCAAGGTTTTTGCCAATCGTATGAAGCAAGAAAAGACCTTCATCCTTTAGGCAGCGACTGACCACTTCCATATAGGCGCGATAGTTTTTACGGCCCACATGTTCGAACATGCCAATACTAACAATACGATCAAATCTTTCCGTTTCATCGCGGTAATCCTGTAAACGGAACTCTACCGGCAAGCCTTTTTTGATCAATCGTTTACCAAAATCCGCCTGCTCTTTGGAGATGGTCAGGCCGACACACTCAACGCCATAATGCTCGGCTGCATAAGCCATAAAGCTCCCCCACCCACAGCCGATATCAAGTACGCGCATACCCGGTGCTAACTGCAGCTTTCGGCAAATTAAGTCCAGCTTCGCCTCTTGTGCTTCATCTAGTGTGCACGCGTCTTTCCAATAACCGCAGGTATACGTCATACGCTGGTCAAGCATGGCCGCATAAAATTCATTGCCAAGATCGTAGTGCTTCTCGCCCACTTCCCAAGCCCGCTTAACGCTTTGTCGGTTTAACAACCGAGTACGCAACGCGTGATAAATCAATTGCGTGGGCTTAATACGTTGATGCAATTGCGCGCGCAGCAAGCGGGTAAAAAACACGTCCAACTGATCGCAGTCCCAATGCCCCTGCATATAGCTTTCACCTAAGCCCAGATTGCCACGCGCCAGTGCATTTTCGATCACACCAGGCGCTTTAAGCTGCATATCCCAAGGGCGATCGCCGTTGAACTGTATATCAGCCTGGGCCATTAGGCTGGCTGCAAAGCGATGAGAGGAAGAGGTGGGATTAAACGGCTGTGATGTTCGTTCAAGCGTGGGTAGATTCACGTCAGGCTCCTTACGCTACTCAAGAGATGAATAGTTCAAGACACTCTTAAATAAACATAGAAGCTCATTTCAGCATTTGCAGCTTTTAACGTTACCTTCTATTCATTGTTAAAAAGCCGCTCTGCCAACCCGTAGCAAAGCGGCTTATCATAGGAAAACGAAGGAGACTTAGCGCAAAATAAGAACGGGGATACGGCTGCTACGCAGCATCGCAGTCGTCGTGCTGCCAACCAACAAGTGGCGGATGCGCGAGTGCCCATAAGCGCCCATGACCAAGAGGTCAATGGCGTGCTCTTGCTCGTAGGTTTGCAGCGCATCATCTACGTTGCCGTTGCGGATAGCGCCTTCTGCCTTGTGGCCTGCTTCACGCAGGATACCTAACGCCCAACCAAGCTCCAGGCGATTCTCTGCATTGTCCGTATCCACCAGTAGTACATGGCACTCGCTGCCTGAAAACAGTGGCGAACGGGCTAGCATTTCCACACCTTTTCGAGCCGTTTTGCTGCCATCATACGCAATCAATACTTTTTCAGGCTGCTTGAACGTGTCGGGCACCATCAAAATAGGGCGATGCATTTCACGCACCACCCGCTCGAGGTTGGAGCCAAGATGCTCGCTGGCTTGATGAGCCGTCTCGCCGCGCTTACCCATCACCAGCAGGCGCATTTCATTTTCAAGCCCGACCAGTGTTTCCACCAAAGTACCGTTCAGTTGGCGAGTAACGGCGTCGCTAACGCCCTCTTCAACGGCGCGCGCCTGGGCTGCTTCCAGCATCAACCTGCCCTGTTCGCGGTTGACCTTGGCACGCTTCTCATCAAGGCCCATCAATTCCTCCAGCAAGCGCTCGCGGGCGCCAAAAAACAGCTGGCCCGAAAGATCCGGCTCGCCTGGCACTTCTGAATGGTTATCGGCCACATGCACAAAGGTTAACGGCGCGCCCAGCGCAAGGCTTGCCCAAGAAGCGTAATCGCAAACGCCTTGTGAAAACCGGGAACCATCAATTGCGGCAACTACATGTTCCGGCATGCTGCTCTCCTTTATTAGATCCTTAGTGGCCATCCATCAGTTTTTCGACCGCCTTTTGATCGTTGTGCATCGCGTAGCGGTCAACCACCGTGGCGCTGGCTTCGCTCATCCCAACCAACACGACATCAGTACCTTCACGGCGGAACTTGATAACGACCCGATCAAGTGCCTGTACAGCGGTAACATCCCAGAAGTGCGCGTTGGATACATTGATCGTTACCTTGTCCAGGCTCTCCTTGAAATCAAACGCCGCCATAAAACGCTCGGAAGAGGCGAAGAAGACCTGCCCAACGACCTGATACTCACGCTCCCGGCCCGCCTCTATCTCAGTAGAGCCGATGTACATGATATTGCCAACTTTATTAGCAAAAAACAGCGCTGCCAGCAGCACGCCAACAAAGACCCCGATCGCCAGGTTATGGGTACTTACGGTCACAGCGACCGTCGCTAACATGACAATATTGGTACTGAGAGGATGCTTTTTAAGATCCCGAATCGACGCCCAGCTAAAGGTGCCTATCGATACCATGATCATGACAGCCACCAGCGCGGCCATGGGGATTTGTGATACCCAGTCGGCTAGAAACACGACCAACAGCAGCAGTACAACGCCCGCAATCAATGTGGATAGCCGCGTACGGCCACCGGATTTAATATTGATCACCGACTGACCAATCATGGCACAACCTGCCATACCGCCCAGTAATCCGGCGCCAATATTGGCAATGCCCTGGCCTTTGCACTCGCGGTTTTTATCACTCGATGTGTCGGTCAAATCGTCCACAATGGTCGCTGTCATCATCGATTCCAGCAGACCCACCACACACAGCATCAAGGCGTAAGGCAGAATAATCATCAAGGTTTCAAGGTTAAGCGGGACATTCGGCCACAGGAAAATCGGCAGCGTATCAGGCAGTTCACCCATATCACCCACCGTGCGAATATCCATGCCACTCACCATATACACAATGGTTAACACCACGATGCACACCAGTGGCGAGGGTAGCGTTTTACCGATCACCGGCAGATAAGGGAATAAATAGATAATGCCCAAACCGGCCAAGGTCATGACATACACATGCCAAGTGACATTGGTTAGCTCAGGTAACTGGGCCATAAAGATCAAAATGGCCAGCGCATTCACAAAGCCAGTAACGACCGAGCGCGACACAAAGCGCATTAGCTCAGCGAGTTTTAAATACCCGGCGATAATCTGCAGCACCCCGGTTAGAAGTGTTGCCGCCAGCAAGTACTCAAGGCCATGCTCGCGCACCAGCGTGACCATCAATAGCGCCATGGCGCCAGTGGCCGCAGAGATCATCCCCGGCCGCCCACCGGTAAAGGCGATAATCACCGCAATACAGAACGAGGCATAAAGACCTACTTTCGGGTCGACGCCTGCGATAATCGAGAACGCGATCGCTTCGGGAATCAGCGCCAGCGCGACGACCAGGCCCGAAAGGGTGTCGCCTTTAATATTGGAAAACCACTCATGCTTGCTGAAAAGTGCCATTCAGGGAGTCCATCGTTATTGATTAAACAAGACGCGCTAACTCCGCCCCACAGGGCCAGATGTCACGTCATTCAAAACCAGATTGTATGAGTCAGGCTGCAGGATGAAGACGCCAGGAGCGTCAGTAGCCAAATAACGGCAATAGAATGCCGTAACGCCGTGGAAGCGCTTTCGCGCCATGGCGTTTTCGAAAGAGGGAATACCTAGGGTGGAGTCATCAACCCAGTGGTAAGTACTACAGATGTTGCCAATGAACGTTTCACTGCGCAGATGCCTTGCCGAGATATTTTACGAAGTTACCCTGCCACTGAAGGTTAAGCGGCAGAACCGGCGCAGAGTTTACCAGCAACCTACCTCTTCTGCACCCCGGCGCACTTGAGGTCTGGCTGTATACTTAAATAGTCAGCGCAGGATGCGCTTCGGCGTCACCATCGCTACCATGGGCATCAAGCGCATAAGGCGCCATCATTGAACCTGGTCAACATTTCGACCAACGCGTTCCCATCTTCCAGAGGAGTAGCACATGAGCCATTCAATTGCGGTGATTAAAGGCGATGGCATTGGGCCTGAAATTATGGATGCCACCCTGCGCGTGCTCGATGCGCTGGAGTGCGGCTTTGAATACGAGTTTGTGGATGCAGGTCTGTCAGCACTGGAAAATCATGGAACGTTGATCCCCCAGGCATCGCTTGATGCCATAGAGAAACACGGCATTGCATTGAAAGGCCCGCTGACCACGCCCATTGGCAAGGGATTCTCCTCCATTAACGTACAGCTACGCCGTCACTTTGACCTTTATGCCAACGTACGCCCGGCAATCAGTTTTCCTGGCACTCGTTCGCGCTTTGAAGACATCGACATGATCACCGTACGCGAAAATACCGAAGGTGCGTATTTGTCTGACGGTCAGGAGATGATCGACGACGGCAACACCGGCATTTCAGTGATCAAGGTAACCCGTAAAGGCTCCGAACGTATTGTGCGTTATGCGTTTGAGCTGGCCAAAAGCAGTGGCCGGAAAAAGGTCACTGCAGTGCATAAAGCCAATATTATCAAGACCAGCTCTGGGCTGTTTTTGGATGTGGCGCGAGAGATCGCAAGCGAATATCCCGACATTGAGTTTCAAGAGATGATTGTCGATAACGCCTGTATGCAGTTGGTGATGAACCCGCATCAGTTTGATGTGGTGGTTACCACGAACCTGTTTGGCGATATTCTCTCAGACCTGTGTGCAGGCCTGGTGGGCGGGCTGGGCTTGGCACCTGGCGCTAATATTGGTGAAAGAGCGGCAATTTTTGAAGCGGTACACGGCTCCGCCCCTGACATTGCGGGTAAAAAGCTCGCCAATCCCTGCGCTCTATTATTGGCTGCCGCGCAGCTGCTTGATCATTTGGGCATGGCAGACAAAGGCGAAATTATCCGTCACGGCATTCGCTCAGTGTTAGAGACCCGCCGTGACATGGTCACACCCGATATGGGCGGCACGGGCAACACCGATACCTTTGCGCAAGCGCTGGTTGAGTACATCCACGCCTAACTATTCAGCTTGAATACGTTTCTTTAATAGCTATCTGCGCCCTTTCATCAAGGGCGCTTTTGGTTACGAGCCCTGCTTGCTCACTGCTAGCCAACCATCGCGGAAGCTCAGCGGCTAACCAAAGCCTTAAACTAACAGACCAGCGTATCAACAGCGCTTAAACAACGTGTGTTAGCAACATCGTCATGGGTTATCAGGCGCCATTAAAAAAGCCCCAAGGCGTTAATAACCCTGGGGCTTTTAAGAACGCTATGACTGCGCGCTTATTTTAGCGATGTTTTACGCAGGTAAGGCAGCACCGCGTCAAACTCACCAAATTTTTGCTTGGCATCGTCATCTGAAACACTTGGCGGAATAATCACATCCTGGCCAACTGTCCAATCAGCGGGAGTCGCCACACCGTGCTTAACGGTTGCCTGCAGGGCATCCAGAGCACGTAGAATTTCAGCGAAATTACGCCCTACCGTCATGGGATAGGTCATGGATAGCTTTAGCTGCTTATCCGGCCCAATGATAAACACCGAGCGTACCGTGGCGCTGTCGGCTGGCGTACGGCCATCCGGCAGATAGGCATCTTCGGGCAGCATATCAAACAGTTTGGAAACCTTAAGGCCTTCATCGGCGATGATCGGAAAATCAACGTCGCTGCCGCTATACCGGGTGATATCGTCGGCCCAGCGTTTGTGATCCTCAACGCCATCAACCGACACACCAATCACTTTAGTACCGCGCTTTTTCCACTCGGCGCTTAGCGTGGCTACAGCACCAAACTCCGTGGTGCAAACCGGTGTAAAGTCCTTGGGGTGTGAAAATAAAATAGCCCAGCTATCACCAATCCACTCGTGGAACTGGATAGGCCCTTGGCTAGTTTGTGCTTCAAAATCGGGAACGACCGCATTAATACGTAGTGACATTGTGCCTCCTTCGCGGGTGATTACTGCTTTTAATACCTTAAACCACCTTTAAGCAATCCACTATAGAACATTTAGTGCTAAGAAAGCGAATATTCACCCGTGCTATTGGCTGACGTTCAAAGGACAGCTCCCGTCACTTTTGAAGTACCCTTTCGCACGGCTAGCCTAAGCGCTAGCATTGGGGTCTTTATGCTTTACACGTGTCAGCCAGCGCTGCTTGGCGTGATGCCTTAAATTAGCCACGCTGTCAGTCTCATCAATGATGTCCTGACCCAGGATGGTTTCAATAATATCTTCAAGCGTAATAAGGCCTACAAAGGTGCCATGCTCGTCATACACAACGCGCATGTGCAGATGGTCCTTGAGCATTGAAGCAAAAACCTGCTCTACATTGTGCGCAATATCGACACTGCCAATGGGGTGCATAAGCTCGCGCATGGTTTTGGCGTCATCGGCGTGATATGTATCGGATTTATGCACATAGCCAAAGGCCATTTCACCGTTATCCATAACGGGAAAGCGCGTAAAGGATGTCTTACCGTACTGCTGATCAAATGTTTTGACGTCCATGTTAGGGGGCACTGTCACGCATACCGTTCTTGGCGTCATGGCCTGGCTTACGGCAATGTCATGCAAGTTAAGCATATTGATGATGGTGCGCGACTCGTCGGCATCCAACACCTTTTCCTCAAGCCCTACGCGCGCCAGCACTTTGATCTCATCACGTAGATCAACATCATGCTCTGACGTGCCCAGCCGACGCGTAATCTGCTCCGACATCCAGATAAAGGGCAGTAACCCCACTATCATCGGCTTTAGTAAACGCGGCAAAAGTGGTGCCAGCCCGCGCCAATAAGTGGCGCCAATCGTCTTGGGAATAATTTCAGACAGCACCAGAATCAGCATTGTCATGACAGCAGACACAATGGCAATGGAGGCTTCGCCGAATACCACTGCCGCTTGCGCGCCCACTGCCGTTGCACCAACGGTATGCGCAATTGTATTAAGCGTCAGTATCGCCGCCAAAGGCCGGTCAATGCTGGTCTTAAGCTGATTAAGCGAGGCATGCAGCTTGGGTTTCTCTTCTTTTAGCCTGGCAATATAGCTGGGCGTAATAGAGAGTAAAGCCGCTTCAAGAATAGAACACAAAAAAGACAGTGCGATGGAAAGCGTGGCAATCGTGATGAGAAGGAACATGAGAACCTGAGGTGGTGAGTATAAGTGTTTATAGGAGCAATCTAGATGTCTGTCAATAGACCTCTGTACGCCTTTTCAGGCATGGATAGCGCTCCCTGCTGGCTCAATTTCCTCCTCTCTATAGCTGGTACTTGTCATCTTCGTTACGCAGTTAGACGGTATAAAGGGTAAGCATCACCGCATGTTTTGTGATGAACTGGAAGTCAGCAGCGCCGAACATCAACAGCTTTGGCACTCATTAGCGGCAAGGGGATAGCCGTCAGGGACATTTTTGTCGCGTACGTGCGAACGAAGAAGTCTGGTTAGAGGCGACGTATGTGCCTATACGAAATTTTCGAAGCCATGTGACGTAAATCCTGAAAGTAGCGAATGATGCCACCCAGCATCATCAAGAATCTCAACGGCAAAAGGCCGTGGCTAAAGGCGCTCAATGACTCAATGGCCGTCATACCCTTCAAGGGGAAATACTCAAAGCCATGCAACAGGTCATTCAACAAAGCAAAGCCGGTCAATCCAGGGTTAGCGAAATTGATGCGATTGTGAACAAGATTCTCCACGACGCTCAGGACGTCGCCCGCTCTATTGAGCAACTGGCCGCTGATACGCGGTTATAAGAAACACTCAAACAAAAACGCCTCCGTGAAGAAGGCGTTCTTGTTTTCTCTGCAGCGGCGTCAAACGACGGTCTTAAAAACGGTTTGAAAAGGCCATTTTATGCAAACACTTGCGTCCATTCGCCACGCTTGGCAAGCAGGTCACGGGCGAGCTTCTGGGCGCCTTCCAGGCTGTGGCTCGCGGCCCAGCCGCACTGCATTTCGTTACAGGCAGGCACTTCAGTGGCCACCAGAACGTCGTTCAGCGTTTGCTCAATGATGGTTAACACGTCGTCGTAGTTATCGTGATTGATCATCGCAATATAAAAGCCGGTTTGGCAGCCCATCGGGCTGATATCGACCACTTTATCGGTATGATTACGCGATAGTTCAGCCATCAAGTGCTCAAGAGAATGCAGCGCTGGCATCTCCATGTGCTCTTTGTTTGGCTGGCAGATACGCAGATCATATTTATGAATCTGGTCGCCGTTCTGGCCCTGTTTGATATCAGCAAGACGTACATAAGGCGCTTTAACCTTGGTATGGTCCAGGTTAAAGCTTTCAACGTTCATTTTTTTTTCGGTCATGGTTGCTCCGCGTTTATCGGTGTCGTGGACCCATTCTACACGCTGGGGTTATACCTTGGGGGCATCAAAATTCCACGGTTCATCGGTATACACGCATACGTTGGCATCTTCGATATCGCCATCCGGTGATTCAACGTGCTTGGCAAAGAAGTCCTGGATCTCTTTACGCTGACAATGTGCTTCAAACTCCTCACGGCTCGCCCAGATTTCATGGAATACAATCGGGTAACTGGTGCCTTGAGCGAAGGGATTATCGATCTGGCGGGTCACCGTGTAGTGAATGCAGGCATCTTCCCGGTGTGTGTTTGGCTCCAGCGCCTGAAGCGCTTTGAACACCGCTTCTTCTTTGCCTGGTTTGGGTTTGAAGCCAGCAATACAGTAAATTTTCTCTGACATGATCGCGTCCTGATATATGAATCGTACGTCATTATGCGGCTTGTTCTTATCGGTTAACAACCTGGCAAATAATACGCTCGGCCAAGGCCTCCAGGTCAGGCACCGTCATATCAGGCTCAATGCCCCAAGGATCAAAGGGCGCATCGGAATGACGCCGCACCCAGGCACTTCGCAGCCCGGCATGGGTTGCACCAATCACATCAAAGGCGTTGCTTGAAATTAACCAGGTATGCTCAGGGCGCGCTTCCAGCTGTGAGCGAAGATAGCTATATACCGCCGGGTCTGGCTTAAAGCGCTTGATATCATCCACGCTGATCACCGCATCCATGTGGCTTTCTACACCGGCACGTACCAGCAACTGAGTTACCGCCTCCGTCGTGCCATTGGAAAACGCCACGCAACGAATGCCCGCATCACGCAACTGATCAAGCGCATCCACCACATCCGGGAAGGCTGGAAGCTCTGCATATACATCCATGAGGTGGTCGTGGTCATTGTCAGAAAGACCTGCTTGCAGCGCGCGGCTGGTAAACACCAGGGCTTCTCTCGTGCATTCTGAAAAAGGCACATAAGCGCCCATTAAGGCATGCCGAAAGCTGTACTCAAGTTGCTTTTCCCGCCAGCGCTTGGCAAATTCTTCTGCGTTGGAGGCATCGTTAAGTCGCCGTTCGAGTTCCGCCGTAACGCCTTGGGTATCAATCAGCGTGCCATATACATCGAAAGCCAATACCGGTTGCATAGCCACTCCTAACGTATCCGTTCACCGTCACTGTATTTAGTAGCATAGCTTCCCACCCCAAAAACAAAAACGCCGCTGCATAAGTAAGCAGCGGCGTTACCAGATCAGCGTCTTTTCATTAAATCGTCAACGCAGCTTCCTGATGGCCCGCTTTTAAATCGCCTGAGCGGGTAAGTTCATCGGTTACCCGGTCAATGGCGCGCTTGGCACGGCCAATCACGTCATCAACTTCTGAGCGGTTAATGGTCAGCGGAGGCGCAAAACCTAAAATGTCGCCTTGGGGCATGGCGCGAGCAATCAGGTTCTCTTCCATGGCGGCGGCGGCCACTCGCGGTCCTACTTTGAGGGCGGGGTCAAAGTGCAGGCGCTGCTTGGCATCCGGTGAGAACTCAAGCGCAGCCATTAAGCCAACACCGCGTACATCCCCCAAGAGCGGATGGCCTTCAAACGTGGCCTTAAGCTGCGCCTGGAAGTAGGCACCGGTTTCAGCCGCGTTGCCCACCAGATTTTCACGCTCGATGATATCCAGGTTGGCAATACCGGCGGCACAGCCCAGCGCGTGGCCAGAGTAGGTCCAACCGTGACCGATTGGGCCAAACTCACCCGTGCCCTGCTCAAGCACTTGCCATACTTTTTCACCCACAATCACGCCAGAAAGCGGCTGATAGGCGCTGGTCAGGCCTTTGGCAATCGTGACCAGGTCCGGCTTCATGTTGTAATGGTGGCTACCAAAATCAGAGCCGGTACGCCCAAAGCCACATACCACTTCATCGGCAATCAACAGTACATCGTACTTGGCCAATACCGCCTGAATCGCATCCCAGTAACCTTCGGGCGGCGGCACAATACCGCCTGTGCCCAATACCGGCTCGCCGATAAACGCCGCCACCGTATCCGGGCCTTCTTCGAGGATCATCGCTTCCAGCTTGTCGGCACAGAAGGAGGAAAATTCAAGCTCCGTCATGCCATGCTGCTCGGCGGCACGCAGGTAGTAGTGCGGCGCTTCAGTATGACGAATGGTATCAATCGGCAGGTCAAAGTGGTCATGAAACGCCTTAAGGCCGGTCAAGGAACCAGAAGCAATGCCCGAACCATGGTAGCCACGCATACGCGAGATGACTTTTTTCTTCTGCGGGCGGCCGAGTACGTTGTTGTAGTAACGCACAATTTTCAGCTGGGTTTCATTAGCGTCACTGCCCGACATGCCGTAGTAGACCTTGGACATGTTCATGCCAGCGATTTTCAGAATACGCTCAGAAAGCGCGATCTGCGGCTCGTTCGAGTGGCCGACATAGGTGTGGTAGTAAGAGAGCTCCATCGCCTGCTTGTAAATGGCTTCGGCAATTTCCGTGCGGCCATAACCGATATTAACGCAGTAAAGCCCGGCAAAGCCGTCGATAAATTCGCGGCCATCCTTATCGACAATATTGATACCTTTACCGCCGGTAATCACACGGCCCGGCGCATCGCCATGGGCGAAGTCACGCAGGTGGGTAGAGGCGTGAAAAGTGACTTTGCGGTCGCGTTCGATCAGATCCTGATGTTGGCTCATAACGTTCTCTCTGTACGATAAACCTCCCCGATCAGCGGGAAGGAATTTGAAATATTGCGGGCTTCACGGCTGGTTAGTCACACGCGAACACGCTGTAAACCCATCCCTAGGCGCTCGGCTTTTTCATCCCTGAAAAAGACGGTTCGCTTAGCGCCTAACTAGCCTCTACTGCGAAACTATCTACTCTAGCTCCCTGATACAGACCCCAGCGCGCCTAAGCAGTAATACTTGGTTTCGAGATACTCGTCGATACCGGTGGCGCCGCCCTCACGGCCAAGGCCAGACTGCTTCACGCCGCCAAAGGGCACCGGTGGGCCGGTCATCTTGACGGAGTTTACACTGACCATGCCGTACTCCAGCGCACGCATCAGCTTCCAGATCCGGCGAATATCATGGGTATACACATAGGCCGCCAAGCCATACTCGGTATCGTTGGCAAGCTCAATAACCTCTTCGTCGCTCGAATAAGCGGTAATCCCGGCCACCGGGGCAAAGTTCTCTTCCCGCCAGACTTTCATTTGTGGCGTTACGCCTGTTAGCAACACCGGCATAAAGAAGTTTTCGCCCGGCGCTTGGTTCTGGTCTCCCATCACCAGCGTGGCGCCCCGAGAAATCGCGTCATCGACAATCGAGGCGGCCTTCTCTACGGCCTGGCGGTGAATCAGCGGGCCAAGATCTATCTCGCCCTGCAAACCATTGCCGACGGTTAATGCCGCCATGCGCTCGGTAAACTGTTCAACAAAGGCGTCATGAATGGATTCGTGCACCAGAATCCGGTTGGCCGCCAAACAGTCCTGCCCCGCCGTTTGAAACTTGGCGTCTACCGCCGCGTAAGCCGCCTCTTTGGGGTCCATATCCGGCCCAACGATAAACGGCGCATTACCGCCCAACTCCAGTGAAAGGCGCTTAACGGTTCCCGCACTTTGCTCCATTAACAGGCGACCAACGCGGGTGGAGCCGGTAAACGACAGCGCCCGGATGCGTGGCTCGCTGCACAGTATTTTAGAAACCTCGGCAGGCTCACCCAAGACAACGTTAAAGATACCGTCCGGTATGCCTGCCCGCTCGGCTAATTCTGCCAGCGCCAGCGCTGAAAAAGGCGTTTCATTGGCCGGTTTCACAATCACCGGGCAGCCAGCAGCCAGCGCGGCCGCCGCTTTACGGGTAATCATTGCCAGCGGAAAATTCCACGGCGTAATCATCGCGGCAATACCAACAGGCTCTTTAATAGTGCCCAGCGAGGCATTAGGAATATGGCTGGGGATCGTTTCCCCGTAAGTGCGCTTACCCTCTTCCGCAAACCAACGCACGAAACTTGCTCCGTACTCTACTTCGCCCCGCGCATCGGGCAGCGGTTTGCCCTGCTCCAGGGTCATGATGGTCGCCAGGTCTTCGCGGTTGGCCTGAATCAAATCGTACCAGGCCAGCAAGCGCTCGCAGCGTTCATCGACACGCAGTGCGCGCCAGTGAACAAAGGCTGCCTCAGCGGCATCCACCGCCGCGGTAATCTGCTCGGCCTCAAGCAGAGGAATATGCCCGATCGCTTCGTTGGTTGCCGGGTCATACACCGCTTCTTCACGGCCACCTTCCCCATGCGTCCACTTGCCATTCACATAAGCGTACTGGCGAAACAGGCGCGGATCTTCTAGCCGTTTAACCAGCGTGGTCGATAGTGTGGTCATGGGCACCTCCCCTGGTTGAAGCCATTAACCGGCGACAAACCGTTGCACGTTGACGATTGAAAAGACCGGCTTTTGGTCGATCCTTTCGATGTGCCTAGCGTAAGGGAGAAGACGCACGAAGTGTTTTTGAAAACCAGGGCTTATCGTGCGACTTTTTTTGTCTATGGACGTTTAGCAGCGTGTTTTTTTGGAGGGAACGCGTGAGGGCCAAGAAACGCCGTTAAAGAACGTTGTCAACATCAATGCCCATCGGTTGACGCTTAACCGTTTTGGTCACGATATAGGTGAAGTAACGCTCAATGCCCGCTTCGGACACCAGCCATTTATCCATGAGCCGCTGGTAGCTATCAATTGTGCGGGCTTCAAACTTCACCAGATAATCAACCCCACCGCCGACGGCGACACATTCGGTGACCTCTGGCGTATCCATGACCAAAGCTTCAAAGCGCGCAAAGCTTGCGGCGTTGTGGGCTGTAAGCTCAATTTGCACCCACACAGGGTTGCGCGGCACCAGTACATCGGCATTGATGCGTGCGGTATAGCCCTGAATGACCCCGGCTTTTTCTAGGCGTTTAACCCGCTCCCAGCAGGGGCTGACCGAGAGGTTAATCGCCTCGGCCAGTTTGGACTTGGTGATCCGCCCATCACGGGAAAGGATATCGAGAATTTTAAGATCAAAACGGTCGAGTTTTATCATGCCTTGGGCTATGCCTCCAGGCGGTCGACGACATCGGCAATCACCGCAATGGTGTCCCCCATATTGACCAGGGCCGGGGCGCGCCGGGCCATCAAAATGCCATCGCGTTCGGCGCGGTAAGCAACCGGCTCGCTACCGGTACGGGTCATATCGTACACGTAAGCCAACACCTGCCCTTTGGTCACGGTATCGCCCAGCGCCACGCAAAGCTCAAGTACGCCGGAGTGCTGGCTCTGTACGTAGCAGCTGGCGTCAGGCATATCGAGATAGACCTGGCCGCCTTGCGGCATATCCACCTCGCCCTCTAGCAGGCCGTAATGGGTCAGAAAGTTACGTACGCCGCGCTCGGTAATCGCCATACTTTGCGGCGTGGAGGTGCCACCACCGCCAAGCTCTGTGGCCACAAACACCTTGCCTTGGCGCTCGCAGGCAGTATCGAAGAGTTTTTCGGCATCCAGCTCAAACATCACCATGGCGTAAGGCGCACCAAACGCTTTGGCGCCTTCCAGCGCGGCCTGTTGCTGGGCTTTGTCATCCAGCACATGAGAAGCACCAAACGGCAGAATATCCAGCGTGCGGCCCCCGGAGTGTAGGTCCAGTACCACATCACTCATGGGCACCAAAACGCGGGTAAAGTAGTCGGCAATTTGCAGCGTTACGCTGCCGTTGGGGTCACCGGGGAAACTGCGGTTAAGGTTGCCCTTATCCATCGGCGATGTCCGCTTGCCAGCCATAACGGCGGGCGTATTCATGCACGGCACAATAATCACCCGCCCACTGACGTCCTCTGCAGTGAGCGTATTGGCTAGCTTGAGCAGCGAAGTAATCCCCTCGTATTCGTCGCCATGGTTGCCCCCGGTTAATAGCGCCGTGGGGCCTTCGCCATTTTTCACCACGGTAATCGGGATCATTACCGCCCCCCAGGCCGAGATATCGGTGGAGATGGGCAGCTTTAAAAAACCGTGCTGCACGCCGTCAGCATCAAAGTCGACAGTCGCGGAAATCGGGCTTGGTCGCAGGGTCATAACGACTCCTTAATCAGTTATAACGGCTTATTTTTTAACGACTTATCATCATTTAACAAATAACTGCCGTGGAAAGTTGGCCAGCGTCTCGCAGCCTGTTTCAGTAATCAGGATGCTTTCGGTAATTTCCAGCCCCCAATCCTCCACCCAAAGCCCAGGCATAAAATGAAAGGTCATACCGGGTTGCAGGATGGTCTCATCCGAAGGACGCAAACTCATGGTGCGCTCGCCCCAGTCCGGTGGGTACGAAATACCGATAGGGTAACCGCAGCGTGCGCCACCGCGGTCAAAACCGTATTTATCCATCGCCGCCCCCAGCGCCATGGCGATATCCGCCGTTCTATTTCCCGGCTTAGCAACGTCCAGGCCGTTTTCGATACCTTCCAGAAGGGCTGATTCAGCGCGAATAAAGTCGGTCGGCGGTCGTCCCAGAAATACGGTGCGCGACATGGGCGCGTGATAGCGCTTGAATACTCCGGCAATCTCAAAGAACGTGCCCTCGCCTTCACGAAACGGCGTATCGTCCCAGGTCAAATGTGGAGCAGCGGCATCTTTACCGGTTGGCAGCATGGGGACAATGGCAGGGTAATCGCCGCCATACACTTTCCCATTTTCATCGAAAAAGCCTTCTATCCCCACTCGGTAGATTTCCGAGACCAGCTTACTCTTGGGAAGCCCTGGCTCAATGACTTCCAGAATACGCGAGTGCATGCCTTCAACAATCTTGCCGGCAATGCGCATATAGGCGATTTCCTGAGGCGACTTGATTGCCCGGCACCAGTTCACCAGCGCATTGGCGTCGATAAAGCGCGCGTGGGGCAGCTCGCGTAGCAGACTCTGGTAGGCTTTGGCGGTGAAATAGTAGTTATCCATCTCCATACCCACTACGCCGGTATGCCAGCCGCGATCAGGCAAGATCGACTGCGCCAGATAATCCATCGGGTGCATATCCGGATTTTGAACGTAGTAATCCGGATAATAAGTAATATTAACTGGGTCAATCCAACAGGTGCGCAGCGCGCCGTTAGCGTCCATACGACGCCCAAACCATACCGGCTCGCCTTCCAGGCCAACCAGTACACATTGGTGGACGTAGAATGACCAGCCGTCGTAGCCGGTCAGCCATGCCATATTCGACGGATCACTGACGATCAATACATCAATGCCGCGGCCGGCCATTTCAGCACGCACCTTCCACAAGCGCTGTGCATACTCTTCACGCGTGAAGGGCAGGAAAACCTGAGTCATCGGGCAACTCACCATCAAAGATCACCAAGAACCGGTGCGCGTTTTTTACGCCAAGCAACGGGGCACAAGGGCGACCAGGCTACCGCCATGGAAGGCTTGCCAATGTCGTCTTAGCCCGATACTAGCACCACCCCGTGGTTGCGGGTCAAAGCCTTTATTTAACTCATGTTGCCGGCTCTCTTAACCGGCCACGCAAAAGCTTCAGCACCGCGCGCTCACCGGGGCCAATCAACGGCTTATTTTCAAGTTTGTTTTCAACCAACTGCCGAAAATTCTCCCATGTACGGCCACCCCGGTAGCTCTCCACCACAAGGAGATCAATGTAGGCCAAACGCCTCGTTCTATCGTGACGCGTTATGACTTGCAGCGTGCAGACAACCTCCCCATGATAAATAAATAGAGTGAGAAACACCCATTCACCACGCAGGAGCCGAAATGAAGATTGTTGTGCACACCGATGATGCCACTCAATGGCGCGATGCCCTTTCCAAAGCGCTTCCTAACGCAACGGTCGTGACCAGCGACGCTCCCGAAGAGACACGACAAGATGCTGACTATCTTGCGGTATGGAAAGCCCCTGCGTATCTCTTGAAAGAGCAGACTCGGCTTAAAGGCATCATCAACCTGGGCGCAGGAGTAGATTACTTACTCGGCACGCCAGGGCTGCCCGCCAATATTCCCATCGTGAAGCTGCGCGATGCGGGCATGAGCGAGCCAATGGCCGACTACGTACTGTATGGCGTCTTACATTTTTACCGCAGTATGGACCGTTACACCGCTCAGCAAGCCAACGCTGAATGGCAGCCGCAACGCTTGGCAGATAAAGCTGATTGGCCAGTAGGTGTACTCGGCCTCGGCGCTATCGGCGCGCACGTTGCCAGCGCCTTGCAGCAAGCGGGATTTCCGGTGCTGGGCTGGAGTCGTTCACCCAAAACCATCACAGGTGTACAGTCCCTACATGGTGAGGAAGGACTGGACGAGCTTCTTGGCCAAGTGCAGAGCGTGGTGACTATCCTGCCCGACACCCCCGCCACGCACGGTATTCTCAACGCCCAGCGGCTCGCTAAACTGCCCAAGGGCGCCAGCGTGATCAACCCAGGCCGAGGCAGCTTGATTGATGAACAGGCGCTTCTTGAGGCACTGGGTGATAACGCTACGCCAGGCCACTTGCGCGGCGCGTTGTTGGATGTTTTTTGTGAAGAGCCGCTGCCCGCTAAAAACCCCTTATGGCAGCACCCCCGCGTCATCGTCACCCCCCACATGGCAGCGCCCACCCCGGTGAACGATGCGATTGACCAGGTCATTGCCTACCTGCATGCCTTTGAGGCGGGTGAAGACCTGCCTACGGTTAACCCCACACAAGGATACTAAGTCCGTTAAAACCAGCATGGGCGCCTCTGCCTACACGCAGCGGGAGGCGCTTCTTTCATAGTGATACACCGACCGCATCACGTGCGCATCAAATGTTAAGATACCCACTAAAGGCGCTCGAAATATATGCCAGGCCATGGAAATGCATGACAGATATGCAAGCAGGCCTTTGAACCCAAGACGGCTCAGCTTATTGGGTTTATTTGCAAACAGCGCTAGCTAGCAGGGACCGCTTGCTCATTAAGGAGAATCAGGATGCGACTCGCCCGTTTAAATGTTGTATCGGCTTGTATACTACTGGGCACCGCTTGGCTATTACTCAGCGCTGTACCGGTCAATGCAAGCGAAGAAGCCGCCAGCAATCTTGCAGACATAGTGCCATTTAAAGCGCAATACCGGCTGGAAACCCGCAACTGGCCCAGTGCAACGATTACCCATACGCTCAGCCAGGAAGGCCAGCATTGGCTAAGCGATATGCGCTTTTCATTGGCCATAGTCAGCGGCCAGGAGTACAGCCGCTTTTCAGTGGGTGAGGACGCCGTCCGTTCACTGCTTTTTAGCAGCAGCTACTCGCTTCTTGGCGTAGGCGACAGCTACCGGTTAACCGATAGCGATATTGCGGCGCTTGATCGTCAAGCCGCGCTGGTTGATCTCTCTCGGCGTGCAGGCCATGAAACATGTACACAAAGCGCACCCTGTGATCTCGATTTTGTTGACCACCGCGGCCGAGATGAGCACCTCCAGTACTACGCCACACCAGGCACGCACATCGTCAACGTGCCCGCTGGTGAGTTTGAGGTGCGGCAGGTCATTTTGACGGATATCGAAAAGCCCGACCGCCATCTGGAAATCAACTTTCACCCAGACTGGCCCGGCCTGGTTGTCTCGGCGGAGTATCAAAAAGAGGGTCGCCGCCAAACCCACATTAGGCTTACTCAATTTAACCCTTAAGGCGCCACACCCTACATGCTGTCTGGATTATTGATTGTTCTTCTGCCTCTGATAGTGGGCTATTTATTACGCATTCGCTCTACTTACCTCCAGCAATTGATCAACCGTGCCGTTAGCGGCTCGGTTTATCTTATTTTGCTCTTCATGGGGGTAAGTCTTGCCGGGCTTGAAAATCTAACCAGCCAGCTTTCGCGGCTGGGGGGCAATGCCTTGCTGCTGTTTAGTATTACCACGGCGTTTAACCTGGCCGCTTTATGGTGGCTGTCTCGCCGGGTAGCCCTACAAACGGGGGATTCACCTGTCGTTAAAAACGCACCGACCAGTAAGCTGGCCGCCATGCAAGGCTCGTTACTCTTGCTGGCCGTAGTGGCGGTCGGCGTTATTACAGGCCTGCTGCTGGGCCCAAGGCTAGGTGATACGCTTTTTACCGCCGCAGACCTGTTAGCGGAATGGGTGCTTTACGCGTTGCTAGTGCTGATCGGCTGTCAGCTACGCAACTCCGGCATGCCGCTTAAGCAAATTCTGCTCAACCGGTTAGGACTTGCGATTGCGATAACGCTGGCCGTTAGCTCGCTACTGGCGGGATTGGCTGCCGCCCCCTTGCTCTCTCTTAGCTGGAATGAAGGGCTCGCCATAGCGTCAGGCTTCGGCTGGTACTCGCTGTCGGCCATTTTAATTGGTGACCAGCTAGGGCCGCTAATGGGCGGCGTGGCATTTTTTAACGACCTTTCCCGGGAACTCCTGGCGTTTATTTTGATTCCGCTAGTGATCCACCGCCACACCGCCCTTGCCATTGGCTATGGCGGTGCCACATCAATGGACTTTACTCTACCTGTGATTCAACAGCACGGCGGCGTCGCCTGCGTGCCCATCGCGGTGGTTAGCGGATTTATTCTTTCGCTGCTCTCGCCCCCTTTGATACTGTTTTTTCTCTCGCTTTGACGCTTTATTGCACGCTACAAAAACGCTGTGAGCTACCCCCCCCACACAGCGTTTTAAAACTACTCCCGTTTAATACGTGCTGTAGCTCTCCAGCTTGCTGTTTAGGTGCATACGAACGTTAGCGCTGCGGTCATCAAGGGAGTGCTGAATGCCATCGGTGTCATGCATTTCCATTGAACAAGTGAAAACGGGAGGCGATTAAGCGCCTGCTTTTGCCGCCCGCGCGGCGTGAAGCTTCTTGTAACTTTCAATCAAACGTTGATGACGCTCCAAACCATCAAGCTGCATGTTGGTGGGCGTCAGACCGTAAAAGCGCGCGCTGCCTTCCACCGAGCCGACAACCGCCGCCATGGTCTCTTCGCCAAACATGCGCTGGAAGTTAGGCAGGTAGTCGTCGATTTCAAGCTCGTCGTCCAGGGCAATTTCCAGCGCCGCATTCATCGCCTGGTAGAAGAGACCACGTTCAACGGTGTTGTCGTTGTACTGCAGCAGCATCTGCACGCAATCAAGTGCTTCTTCATGACGGCCAAGCGCCAAGTAGACCAGAAGCTTAAGCTCCAGAATGGTGAGCTGGCCCCATACCGTGTTTTCATCAAACTCAATGCCGATCAGGGTGGTGATATCGACGTGGTCATCCATCTGGCTCTCTTCGAGGCGCTCGACCAAATCGGTGAGCTGGTCATCCTCTAATTGATGCAGATTGAGAATATCCTCACGGTAATCAAGTGCCTTGTTGGTGTTATCCCAGATCAAGTCTTCAATCGGATACACCTCAGAGTAGCCCGGCACCAGAATACGGCACACCGGCGCACCGAGATCCTCATGGACCGCCATGTATACCTCGGCCCCCAACTCCTCGAAGAGGCCGAATAGCGTTTCGGCCTCTTCTTCGTTGGTGCCGGAGAAATCCCACTCGCTGAACTCGAAATCCGCCTTGGCACTGAAGAAGCGCCAGGAAACCACACCAAAGGAGTCGATAAAGTGTTCAACAAAGTTGTTGGGCTCGGACACAGTCTGCGAGTTGAACGTTGGCAGCGGCAGGTCGTTCAGGCCTTCAAAGCTGCGACCCTGTAAAAGCTCGGTCAGGCTGCGCTCAATCGCCACTTCAAAGCTTGGGTGGGCGCCGAAGGAGGCGAACACGCCGCCGGTGCGCGGGTTCATCAAGGTCACACACATCACCGGGAACTGACCGCCCATGGAGGCGTCCTTTACCAGCACAGGGAAGCCCTGAGCCTCAAGCGCCTTAATGCCTTCAACAATATTTGGGTACTTCGCCAGCACATCTTGCGGTACATCCGGCAGGGTCATTTCCTGCTCCAGAATTTCCCGTTTGACCGCCCGCTCGAAAATTTCCGACAGGCACTGCACCTGAGCTTCCACCAGCGTGTTGCCCGCGCTCATGCCGTTGCTTAAGAACAGGTTTTCGATCAGGTTGGAGGGGAAGTAGATCGTCTCGCCATCCGACTGACGCACAAAGGGCAGCGAGACAATGCCGCGCGCCTCATTGCCGGAGTTGGTGTCAATCAGATTCGAGCCGCAAAGCTCGCCTTCCGGGTTGTAGATCGCCAGGCAGTGCTCATCGAGAATTTCAGTGGGCAGCTCGTCATTTGGCCCCGGTTTAAACCATTTCTCATTGGGGTAGTGCACGAAGTCGCTATTGGCGATTTCTTCACCGAAGAACTGGTCGTTGTAGAAGAAGTTGCAAGATAAGCGCTCAATAAACTCGCCAAGCGCCGAGCACAGTGCGCTCTCTTTGGTGGCACCTTTACCGTTGGTAAAGCACATGGGCGAGGCCGCATCGCGAATATGCAGCGACCAGACATGAGGCACGATATTACGCCAGGAGGCGATCTCGATCTTCATGCCAAGATCAGCCAGCAGCGCGCTTATATTGGCGATGGTATCTTCAAGGGGTAAATCCTTTCCCTCGATATAGGTGCGCTCGCTGCCTTCCGGGGCGCCCATCAACAGCGCCTGGGAATCCTCATCGATATTCTCGACGGTTTCGACCTGAAACTCGGGGCCGGTTTGAACGACCTTCTTGACCGTGCAGCGATCAATCGAGCGCAGAATGCCCTGGCGATCCTTCTCGGAAATATCTTCGGGAAGCTCGACCTGAATCTTGAAGATCTGCTTATAGCGGTCTTCGGGGTCGACGATATTGTTCTGCGAGAGGCGGATGTTTTCGGTAGGGATATCCCGCGCGTTGCAGTACACCTTCACAAAGTAGGCGGCACACATGGCGGATGACGCCAGGAAGTAGTCAAACGGGCCAGGCGCCGAGCCGTCGCCCTTATAGCGAATCGGCTGGTCTGAAATAACGGTGAAGTCGTCGAACTTGGCCTCGAGGCGGAGGTTATCGAGATAGTTGACTTTGATTTCCATGAGCGGGCATCCAGAGCAATGAGTGTGCCTGGGCGGTTGAAAACAGAGCCCTCGGCGAATTGCCACCCATTATCCAGTTTTTGACCCGCTTCGTCTTGGTAAGTCTCGTTAAGCGCTTATTCAGCACTGAGCAGAAACGCCCATGCTTCGCATAGCAGCACCTCAGGGAAGGCTTTAGCAACATAGTGGCCGCGAGGCAGCGCTTTGCCTTCCACTCACGCCACTCGCTTAGTGCATCAAAGCAGGGGCGTTTGAAGGGTTAATCAGTCACTGGCGACGTCAGCACCTGCTCGAACAGCAGCTTTTCAAACACTTCCATAGGCGCGTCTGACTTCAGCGTCTTGGCACGCAAAATTGCCCCTTCCCAGCCTGAAAGAATAAAGCTTGCCAACTGATGCGGGTCCAGTGCTTGAGTGAGAGCCCCCTGGGCCTGGGCTGCCTGCAGGCAGTGAGCAAAGCGTGCTTCCCAACGCAGGAACGCGTGATTAAGCGCCTCGCGAAAGCGAACACTCTGCCCCGCCATCTCCTGACCTAAATTGCCGATCAAGCAGCCGGCCGCATGGTCGCGCTCGCTCATGTAAGCGCGGCTGGTGGCAAAGTAGTGCTTCAGGCGGTCCAGAGGGGGTGTCATCGGATCTTCAAGCAGAGCGACCAGACTAGCATCATAGTCGTTGGCAAACCGCTCAATCACCGCCAGGCCAAAATCTTCCTTACTGGAAAAGTAATGGTAAAACGACCCCTTGGGCACGCCGCAGGCGTTAAGTACGGCATTAATGCCCGTTGCATTATACCCTTGTTGGGTAATCAGCTCAGCACCAGTATCAATTAACTTATCGCGGGTGGCGGTGTTTTTCATACGCTTGCACAAGACTCATCGGCCGGACGGTATTTATGAGAAATAGGTGTCGTGATAAGTCGCAGGCGTTTAGGTTAGCGAAGAGTTGCACGCTATTTTCATAATGCTTACCTAATCTCTGCGAGCCAGTGCGTGATGCTAGCATGATACGCTTCTTATACCGGAATTTTCGCTTTTACTACGTTTTCGCTCTTGCAACGGGTACTCCGTGTTAATAAAACCTCATGACTCTTTCTCCTCGATGCAACAAGGCCGTGTCCGTTTAGGCGCCGTGCTGGCCCTGTTGGTGTTTGCCATCGGCTTAGCCTGCGCCTGGTGGATTATCAGCCAGCCGCCACGTATTGAGCGGCGGGCTCCCCCGCCACCCACGCCGCCTGTCGTCAATGTCATGACAGTCGAACAGAGCGCCCTATCGCCTCTACTGAGCGGCTTTGGGCGAGTAGAAGCCGAGCAGACAACCCAGCTGGCCAGCCGCGTGGCAGGTCAGTTGGAACGCTTTGGAGAGGGCGTTTTTCCAGGCCAGGTCGTTGAGGAAGGCGCGCCCGTTGCATATATCGACCAGGCCGATTTGCGCCTTGCCCTGGAGGACGCCGAGGCCCAGCTAAGCAACGCCCAAGCGCAGGTGGCACTTGAAAATGCCGAACAGCAGCGCGCCCGTAGTGAGTACGAGTCGTTTGGGCGCCAGCTTTCCGCCGAGCGACGCTCGCTGGTCCTGCGCGAGCCTCAACTTCGCCAGGCCCAGGCTCAACTGACTCAGGCACGTGTAATACGCGACCAGGCAGCGCTCAACCTTGAGCGCGCAACACTGACCGCCCCGTGGAAGGCGATGGTGCAAGAGCGCTTGGTGGGCGCTGGCAGCCTGCTAAGCCAAGGAACCGAGGTGCTTAACCTGGTCGGTGTTGAGCAATTCTGGGTGCGCGCCTCGTTGCCCGGCGATGCACTTGAATGGCTGGCGCCGGGTAGTCAGGTCACGATTACCAGCCGTGGCTGGCCAGAAGGCGCTTCGCGGGAAGGCGCACTGATATCGATTTTACCTAATTTGGAAGAGAGCGGACTTCAGGCACAGCTGTTGATTGCGGTGAATGACCCATTGGCACTGGATACCGATGGCCCGGCGCTGCGCTTGGGCGATGTAATGCGAATAGCCTTTCAAACTCAGGCGCAGGAAGACCTGATTGCCCTGCCCTCAGCGGCGCTACGCCCGGGCGAGCGCGTTTGGTGGGTGGACGATGAAGACCGCCTACACAGTACAACGGTGTCGCTTGCCTATCGGGGTGAAAATGAAGCGCTGGTGCGCAGCGGCCTGGAGGCTGGCCAGCGCGTTGTTACTTCAGGACTTGCCCAGCCCCAGGAAGGACAACAGGTTCGCGTTCGCTCGCGCAACGATGCGCCCACCCGTGATGAGGAGAGCAGCTAATGCGTCGCGGCCCGCTTGCCTGGATGATTGACCATGGCGTTGCGCCTAACCTGCTGATGCTGCTGTTTATCGTGGGGGGCCTTATGGCATCGCTCGCGATTAAAAAAGAGGTCTTTCCTGAGTTTGAAATTGAAATTGTTCAGGTCAGCATCAGCTACCCCGGCGCCACGCCAGAAGATGTCGAGCAGAGCCTACTGCTCCCCGTTGAAGCGGCGGTATCGAATGTAGAAGGTATTGATGAGCTGACCTCCAGCGCTGGTGAAGGCAGCGGTATGGTCAGCGCGACGCTGATTGACGGCGTCGATGTGATGCGCGTTTATCAGGATATTCAGCAGGCAGTCAACGCCATCACTACCCTACCCAGTGCCGCCGACCCGCCCCGCTTCACACTAGCGGGCAGATCGCGCAGTGTGGTCAGCCTTCAGGTTTACGGCTCGGTTGGGCTTGCCGCCCTTCACGACGCCGCCGAGGATGTGCGCGCTGAACTGCAGGCCGCTGAGGGTATTTCACGCGCCGAGCTTTCGGGTAATCGCGAGCGCGAGATCCAGATTCACCTGGATGAAGAAGCTATTGAGCGCTACGGGCTTGATCATCAGCAGCTTGCCAGCCGCATTGGGGCTGAAGCGCTGGACCTGGCAAGCGGCCAACTCACCACGGCTGAAGGCGAATGGCTGGTGCGCTACCAAGGCCGACGCAACAGCGCCGCCGAGTTTGCCGACCTGCCAATCCTTACCACTGCCCAAGGCACGCCCATTTTGCTGGGTGATATCGCCCGTGTAAGCAACGGCTTTGCCGAAACGGATCGTGAAGAGTTTTATAATGGCGAGCCGGGCCTGTCGGTCAACATCTATCAAATTGGCCACCAAACCCCGACCAGCATTTCCGAGGCGGTCTACGGCGAACTGGAGCGCTTGCGAGCGGGGCTACCGCCGGGCGTTAGCCTGGACGTTGCACGCGACAGCTCGGAAATATACGAAGACCGCTTAAGCCTGCTGCTAAAGAATGCCTGGATGGGCCTGGCGCTGGTGATGGTGCTCATGGCGCTGTTTCTTGAAGCGCGGCTAGCATTTTGGGTCACGCTGGGTATTCCTACGGCCTTTTTGGGCGCCATGCTATTTCTGCCCTGGATCGGCGTCTCGCTGAACATGATGTCGATGTTCGCCTTCATTATCGCGCTGGGGATCGTGGTGGATGATGCGATCATGGTGGGCGAAAATATCTACAGCTATCGTGAGGAAGGCTACTCGCTGCGCGATGCGGCGGTCAAAGGGGCAGGTGAAATTGCCGTTCCGCTCACCTTTGCCATTTTGTCGAATATCGTGGCGTTTCTGCCCCTGCTGTTTTTACCCGGCTTTTTGGGCATGCTGTTTGCCACTCTGCCCGTGGTGGTCGTCACGGTGTTTTTGATCTCCTGGGCCGAAGCGCTGTTTATCCTCCCCTCCCACTTGGCACATAGCCGTAAACCGCGTGAAACACCGGCCTGGCAACGGCCGCTGGAAGCGTTGCGCCAGCGCCTGCAGGGCGGACTGCATCACTTCACATACCATCAGTTTGAGCCGTTTCTACAACGCGCACTTAATCAACGCTTACTGAGCGTCTCCATCGGTGTTGCGGTGCTGGTGGTAGTGCTGGCATGGTCCATGAGTGGGCGGCTGGGCTTTTCACTCATGCCGCGTGCCGAATCCGATCAGGTTCAGGCAACGGTGACGCTGCCGATTGGCACCAATATCAGCGTTAGCCGAGAGCTTAGCCAACAGCTACTGGACGCCGCCCAGCAGCTGAGCGAGCGCGAAGAGACGCTAACCTTTAGCAGCACGCGCAGCCGCCTGGACGGCGAAGAGTTGCAGGTACGGCTCGATATCGCAAGTAGCAGCCTGGACGCCTGGCCGCCTTCACGTATTGCAGGTGAATGGCGCGAGCTGGCAGGGGATTTAATTGGCGCTCAGTCGGTACGTTTTGAGTCAGATTTTGGTGGCCCCGGCAGCGGCGCTGCGCTTAGCCTGCGCTTATCTCACCCCGATACCCAAGTGCTGGAAGCCGCCGCCGCCCGGTTGGCCGAAGTGCTTGGTGAGTATGGGCTGACCGATATTGACAGCGGGATTGGCGATGGCAAACCCCAGCTTGAAATGCGCCTTTCTGCGGAAGGCCGAGCGCTGGGCCTGACCGGCAGCGACCTGGCCCAGGCACTGCGCGGACCTTTACAGGGCGCCACGGCGGTTGAGCAGTTTGTGGGGCGTAGCGAGATCAGCGTAGAGGTGCGCCTGCCCGAAACCGACCGCGCGAGCTTAAACGAACTTTACCGCATGCCCGTACGCACGCCCGACGGGCTTAGCGTGCCGCTTTCTCGCGTGGCAGATATTACCTTAAGCCAAGCCTCAAGCAGCCTGCAGCGTATTGATGGTAGACGCATTATCACCGTGACGGCGGATTCAGAGGGCGACCAAACCATTAACCAGGTGCTGGCCACCCTTCAAGAAGACGTGTTCCCAACGCTTACAAACTCCTGGCCGGGGCTTGAGGTCAGCCTGGGCGGCCGCCAGCAGGATACCGCCGACAACCTGGCAGCCCTTCGCACCGCCATGTGGCTGATGCTGGCCGCACTTTACGCACTGCTGGCGATTCCCTTCAGAAGCTATTTGCAGCCCTTGCTGGTGCTTGCAGCCATTCCGTTTGGCGTTGTTGGTGCTGTGGTGGGCCACATGATTATGGGGTTTGGGCTTTCGATTATCAGCTTGCTGGGCATGCTGGCGCTTTCCGGCGTGGTGATTAACGATGCGCTGGTACTGATTGATTACGCCAACCGCAAGCGGCGCGAAGGGATGGCGCCTCGCGCAGCCATTGTGGCGGCGGCGACCCGGCGCCTGCGGCCTATCATGATGACCACGCTTACCACCTTTCTGGGCCTGGCGCCCATGATTCTGGAAACCTCGCGACAGGCGCGTTTTATGATCCCCATGGCGATCTCGCTGGGCTTTGGCATGATCTTCGCAACGGCCATTTTGCTGATACTGGTGCCCTGCCTTTACCTGGGTCTGGAGAACTGGCGCGAGCGACTTAGCATGCCTCGGCAACCTCTTCAGGAGGGCACTTCCTGATGGCCGTTACCTTGCCCACTTGGCGTCCTTCCCGGCTAGGACTAAAGCTGTTCTCGGCCATACTCAGCGTTAACGTGGCCATTTCCGCCACCATGTTTCTAGCCGTTTCCTACAGTATCGACCGTGGTTTTATCGACTATTTAAACCAGGCCCAGGAACGCCGTGCCATGCTGCTGGCCGATGGTTTGATTACCCGCTGGGAAACCCAGCAGGACTGGCGCTGGCTTGAACACAACCCGGAACGCTGGCCGCATATCGTGCGTTTTGAACTGGGTCAGGAACATCGTGAACGCCCCTCCCCCTTGGGCGAAGCGCAGGATTTTGCGCTGCGTGCGCCAAACGGTGAGTTTGTGATTCCGCCCATGAATGGCCGTATGGGCCCCGGCGATTGGCGCTGGCTCACGCTTCACAGCGACAGCGAGGCCATCGGCTCGTTGGGGTTTCGCCCTCCTCAGCAGATGATGGAGCGCATGGAAAATCGCTTTCTAGAGCTGCAACAGCGCAACCTGGTAATTATTGTTATCTCGATTGGACTAGCGTCGCTGCTGCTGGCCGCCGGGCTCTCGTGGTGGTTAAGCCGACGTACGCGGGCACTGGCTATCGCCACGCGGCGGCTTACTGAAGGCAACTACCATACTCGCCTACCTGAACGTGGTCGGGATGAGCTTGCCCGTTTGGCGCGAGACTTCAACGTACTGGCCGCCACGTTAGAAGCCAACCGTGACGCCCGTGCACGCTGGGTTTCCGACACCGCCCACGAGCTGCGTACGCCCTTGGCCGTGCTGCGTGGTGAAATTGAAGCCATGCAGGACGGCATTCGCCCACTGAATCAGGAAAACCTCAGCTCGCTGGCACAGGAAGTTGCCCAGCTTGAGCACTTGGTCGCCGATTTACGCCTGCTTTCGCAAAGCGATGCTGGCGCGCTTGATATTCATCTGGCCCCCATGAACCTTAGCGACAGCCTGGCCAGCCGCCTTGAAGATGCGGACCGCTGGCTCAATGGCAGCGGCCTTACACTGACGACGCACATTGCCCCCGACGTAATGATTCGAGGTGATGCCCAGCGACTGCATCAGCTGTGGAATAATCTGCTGGATAACAGCTGCGCCTACACCGATGCACCAGGCAAACTTCAAGTAACGCTCAACATTGAGCGTGCCCAGGCGGTGATTGTTTGGCAGGATAGCGCACCGGGCGTTCCGGAAAGTGAGCTTTCCCGGCTTACCGAGCGCCTTTACCGTGTTGAAGGGTCACGCAATCGGGCAAGCGGCGGTAGTGGCCTTGGGCTATCCATTGCAAGCGCCTTGGTGATTGCGCACGGTGCAACGCTTGAGGCATCCAATGCGCCGCTAGGCGGGCTTTGCTGGACCTTACGTTTTCCGTTACTGACTTCCCATTAATGACAAGCGAGTCCGCCATGTTCCAAGACGCCCCGCTATTGATTGTTGAGGACGAGCCAAAAATTGCCCGCCTCATGGATGATTATTTAAGCTCTCACGGTTTTAATGTTGCAACGCTGGGTCATGGCGACGATGTGATACCCTGGTTGCAGCAGCACCCCACCACGTTGGTGCTTTTGGATGTCATGCTGCCCGGCAAGGATGGTTTGACGCTCTGCCGGGAAATACGTCAGGCGTGGCCTGCTATCGCAATTATTATGGTGACCGCCAAGGTGGAGGAAGTAGACCGCCTGCTAGGACTGGAGTTGGGCGCCGATGACTATATCTGCAAACCTTTCAGCCCCCGCGAAGTAGTCGCCCGCGTGAAAGCGGTACTACGCCGCAGCCAAGCACTTGCCGAACAGGCCCACACCCCTGAGGCAGCGGTTTCAACCCCGGTGACCCTCAATGACGATGGCTGGCAGGCGCTAGCCAACGGCCATGACCTGGGCCTCACCGCGGTTGAGTTTCAGCTGCTGCGAGTAATGATGCAGTCACCTGGACGAATCTTTAGCCGTGAGCAGCTAATGGACCATATGTACCGAGACAACCGGATTGTTTCTGAACGCACCGTCGACAGCCATATTAAAAAGCTGCGCAAAAAAATCACCGAAGCCCTCCCCGAGCAGGAGATCATTCGTTCGGTGTATGGGGTAGGGTATAAATATCAGCCCGAGGGCTAACCCGCAGGATTAAACATGAAGGCGCTTATAGTAGAAGATAACGACAATTTAGCGCGCTCGATGGCCACAGCACTTAGCGAGGCAGGATTCAACATCACCGTCGCTAACGACGGCGCACACGCACTCCCAATGCTCGTGCAGGGTGGTTTCGATCTGATGGTATTGGATTTGGGCCTGCCTGAATTGGATGGTATTAGCCTTCTACGCAAATTGCGCCATCAGCAGAACACTATCCCCGTGCTGATTATTTCCGCCAGAGACACGCTGGACCAACGCATTTTAGGGCTTGAAGAGGGCGCAGATGACTACCTTTGCAAGCCCTTCTCACTTGATGAAGTAGTAGCCCGAGCCCGGGCACTGGTCCGGCGTGCCAAGCATTTTGGTGGTGAAACGCTTAGCTGTGGCCGTCTGGCATTTTTACCCGACGCAATGGAGCTAAGAATTGATGGTCAGCCTGTAACGCTGCACCGCCGAGAGCTGGAAGTAATGGAATATCTGATGATTAATCAAAATCGACTCGTCAGTAAGGACCAGATTATTGATCGGCTTTCCACTATGGGCGAGCCAGTCAGCTATGCAGCGGTGGAGACTTATATTTCACGCATCCGCAAGAAAATCGGCTACGACTTCGGCTTGAAAACGGTCCGCGGTTTAGGCTATTACCTGGCCCCCAAAGAAGCCTCCAACCAGGAATCCGACGCCTGATATGCTTGCTATCAAATCGATAAAAAGCCGCCTGCTGCTGTGGATTGGTTTACCGTTTGCTGCCCTGGCATTTCTGGCGCTTCTTTCAAGCTATCTATTGCTGACACGCCAGATTAACGAAACCTTTGACGATATGCTGCTCAATGCCGCCGAGCGCTTGGAAAGACGCATCTACACGGTAGACGGCGCGCTACGCATTAATATGCACTATTTTAGTATTAGCACCCTAGGTAGTCGTGGTGAAGGCAAAATATTCTATCGGATGCAGGAAGTAGACGGCGATATGATTGCTGGCTTTCAAGGCCTGGGCGACCCGCCTACTGACCTCTCTGAGCCGGTTTTTTACGACGTGACGTACGCGGGCAACGAGCTACGCGCCGTCGCCCTAACGTTTCCTTTTAGCCGGGGCCGCGAGAACATCAATATTGAAGTGATCGTTGCGGAGTCCAAAGAGGCACGCTACACGCTTACCAACGACTTTATGGTGACACTCACCGGGTTGACGATTGTTGCCGGAATTCTTGCCATCACCATCGCTCTACTGGCGATCTATCGTGGATTAGCCCCGCTTAATACCGTAAGCCAGGCGCTTAGCCGCCGCTCTCCTCATGACCTTCAGCCGCTTGAAGACGACGCTCCAAAAGAGATTCGCCCACTGATTCTCAGCATTAATCAGCTGATGCTACGTATCCGACGCAGCATTGAGAGTACACAGCAATTAAATGCCGATGTGTCCCATCAGTTGCGAACGCCCATTTCTGAAATACGTGCGCTAACCGAAATCTCGCTAAAAACGACCCAGGAACCGGCCGTTCGAGCCAACCTTATTGAAATACAGCGTATCTCGGAACATGCCAGCCATACGGTCCAACAGCTTTTGAAATATGCCAAGACCCGCAGCGAGCTGATGGATGAAACCCATCTTGAAGCCGTTGATCTGGTGACAATATGCCAGGATGCCTGTGCGCAAACCGCCACCAGCATCTATCAGAAAGGCCAGGAGCTGTCGTTCGATCAGCCTCATACCATTTCCAAAGTGCTGGGCGATCCGATCATGCTGCTCTGGTTGGTGATTAACCTGATTGAGAATGCCAGCCTGCACGCAGGAGGCGCTGAAGCCTACCAGGGCCCAATCGATATCGCCCTAACAACGCAGCAGCAACAGGTAATATTGACGGTGAGCGACCAAGGAATCGGCGTGGAAGAGACGCAATTTGGCAAGCTGACCGAGCGCTTTTCCCGCCACAATCCGCACGCCCCCGGCAGCGGATTAGGCCTTGCCATCGTGGAGCAGATCGCCACCGCCCACGCCGCTCTCCTCTCTTTTAATAACCGACCACAAGGCGGTTTCGCCGTGACGGTGGCGTTTCCCGCTATGCAGCCGCCTGCTTTGCAATACGAATGACCAGCGGGGTCATAAAGATCAGCAGTAACAGGCGCAAGACATGGTGCGACACTACATACACCGGGTCGATATCCATCACCATGGCGATGACGGCCATCTCCCCGACGCCGCCGGGAATCAGCGCCAGCAACACCGCCACAAAAGAAAGCTGGGTCATGCTGGCGACCAGCCAAGCCATGAGCGCTGCGACAATCAGGGCAAACAGTGCATACACCATCCCAAACCGCCCCACGCTGACTACCTGAGACCAGTGGGTTCCTGAGAAACGCGCGCCGACCGAAGAGCCGAGCACCAAAAAGGCCGTGAACACCGTCCAGGTGGGCAGCGAGTAATCCATCCCCAGGTTCGCGATGATGGCGCCTGCGGCCATCGGGCCTAAAAACTCCGGAATGGGAATGCGCAGCAAGCGGGCAAGCCACCAGCAAAGCGGGACCAATAACAGCGGCAGCGCATCCATCAGCGAGAGCGATACGGGCGAGCTTTGCAGCGTGACATCATCCACAAAGAAGCTTGCCAATAGTGCCGCCCCAGATACCACGGTGACCAGACGCAGCGAGTGCGCGATAGCGATCCAGCGCACATCGCCATTGGCACGCTCAGCAAGCACTAGGGCTGAATTCATGCTCCCTGGGTAGGCGCAGAACATCGCATCCATGGGCCCTACGTTGGCGCGGGTAAAGATAAAGTACCCGCCCACCAGCATAAGCCCCATATAGACCAGCATTGCCAATACACTTGGGTACCACTGCACCAGACTGACCAGTTCACTGGCCTGAATGCGGCTCCCGATAAAGAGTCCCAGCAGGGCAATAGCCACACGGTGCAAGCGCTTATCAACGCCGGTTTTAACACCGCCAAGCGATACCGCCATTACCATAAAAAGTGCGCCCAGCATCCAGGCCAGGGGCAATGAAAAAAGGGTGGCAATAACGCCACCCAAGCAACCCAAGGCTAACGTTTTCAGCGTTTTTTTTGCCATTATGTTACGCCTGTTTGGCCGCACGCCAGGCACTAAAGCGCGCCATTAACGGCTGGCTAAACAGTGAAATCAATAGAAGTCCTAGAATCCCCAAGGTCACCGGGCGCTCGAAGACATAGGTGATATCCCCGCCGCTGATTTGATACGAATGGAGCAGTGATTTCTCCGCCAGCGAGCCCAGCAGCATACCGATAACGGCGGCAGGCACCGAGTAGCCATAATGGCGAAAGATCCAACCAATCACTGCAAATACCAGCACAGTGGCGGGACCTGTCATATTGCCGGTCAAGCCAAACGATCCCATAACCGCGAGTACCAGTACCGAGGGAATCAGGTAGCGCATGGGTACTTTGACGATGTTAGCCAACAGCGGGATAAACAGCAGACCCACGACCACCAGCAGAAATACCTGGGCGAAGTTGGCAAAAATAATCGCGTAGACCACATCGGTTTGCTGACGAATAAACTGCGGCCCGCCGGTGATGTTATGCATGGCAAACGCAGCCAACATTACCGCCGTTGCACCACCGCCGGGAATGCCAAGCGCCAGCAGAGTAGCCATTGAGCCGCCTTCAGAGCTGCTGTTAGCGGCTTCTGATGCCACCACGCCCTTCGGGTTACCCTTGCCAAACGAGTCAGGATCTTTATCACGACGCTTGGTTTCAATATAGGAAAGCAAGTTGGAAACCGAGGAGCCAACGCCAGGCACGGCCCCTACTAACACACCTATCAAACCACCACGAATCATCACAACCGGATAGCGCATTGCCATCTTACAGCCTTCAAATATCTCGCTGATTTTCACCTTACGCGAATCGGCGGATTCAATGATGAAGCCTTTGTTGGCAAGCTTGAAAAGTTCTGAGGCCGCAAACATGCCCATCATGGCAGGAATAACCGGAATACCATCAAGCAGATACGTTTGCCCCATGGTGCCACGCGCCAGACCAATTTCACTAAACCCAATGGTTCCCACCAAGAGGCCGACAAAGCCCGCCACCAAGCCTTTAAGTACCTGCTCGCCCTTCAGGCTCGCAATCAGCGTCATGCCCCACAGGATGACCACAAACATTTCGGAAGGGCCGAGCCTCAGCACCAGATAGGAGAGCGGCTGAATCATGAAAAAAAGAACGAGATAACCCATCAGCGCGCCCACCACGGAGGCAGCCAACGCCACGCCCAGCGCCTGGTTGTGCTGCCCCTTGCGCGACATCGGGTAGCCATCAAAGGCGGTGGCAATGGCCGATGAAGTGCCCGGGATATTCATCAAAATGGCAGGAATACCCGCGCCGAACGAACCGCCGGTAAAAATAGCGGTTAAGAACAGCATGGCCTGAATGAAATCCATGTACATGGTCATGGGCAGGAAGATCGCCATGGCCATGGAAATCTGCAGCCCCGGCGTTGCGCCAAAGATTAGCCCCAGCACAATACCGGGTATTACCACGAGCCAGGGGCCAAAATTAGAAAAGAGCAGGTCCAGACCCTGCTGTACTGCGCCAAAATCAATCATATTGCCTCCTTAACTGGGTAGCAGTAGCAGTGTCATGGGATAGGGCAGCATCTGGGAGAAGAAGAACGCCACGGCGAACCCAAACGCTGCGCTAAAGCCCACCACCGCTAACCAGTTACGCTCACCTTTGAGGATCAAAAAGAGCGCGATGAACAGCACGGTCGCCACATCAAAACCGAGCGTTTCGAGCGATAACACATAGGCACCAAACAGAACTACGACGGGCAGCGTTTGATGTAACGGTTCCTCGTCGGCAGCGATGCTGAATAGCGTCCCTTGCTTTAGGCGTAGCACCAGCTCAATGGCAATAATCGACAGGACAATGACTGAAAGCGGCAGTATCAGGAGCAAATTCTGGGGTTGTGCCGAGACGCTGATCGCATCCAGCAAATACCACAACGTAAAGGAAGCCAGACCGATGAGAACTAAAAAGTCCCCATAGTCACGTTTCTGTGCAGACATGGTTCAACTCCAGGCTGGCCACATGAAAGTTGACCAGCCATGACAGGAAGATCAGTTAAGCAGGTGGGCGTATTTTTCAAATACAGCGTAGTTTTCGCGCATCAGCTCGTTGGCACGCTCAGGTCCAATCCAGACACCGCCCATTTCATTACGCTCAAGGTGTTCTTGAACATCCTTACGGGCCAGCGCGCTCTGGATAGCTGAAGCGAATGCTTCAAAGCGCTCAGGATGCTGACGCTCAACTTCGCTAGTGACCGCAAAACCACGCATCGAGCCCTGCAGTACCGGAACTTCTACGTCCATCGGTGCCAGCGCTTCGTTGATCGTGGGGGCATCCCACTGGTCGATGCGCTCGTCACTCACGATGGCAAGCGGCGTCAAGAACTCACGGATTCCTTCACTGCCCTGGGCACTGATAGAAACGAAATCCACCTGACCACCGGCAACCGCTGAGCGGGCTTCACCACCGCTGTTGTACGTCACCAGGTTAAGGTTTTCTTGAGGAATACCAGCTTCTTCCAGCAGCAAACGGATCATCAGGTGACCGGCTGAGCCTTGAACCACCGCGCCACGCACCTGGCCGCGCTCTTCGCGAATCGCTTCCAGCAACGAAGGAAGATCTTCGTATCCGCTATCTTTATTGGCGGCGATCAGATCCAGGTCAAACCACTGAAAGTTGATATACGAAAAATCATCAACACTAAAGTTGGCACCACCGGTCAGAATCGAGTTGGCCAGGTAAGGAGCAAAGGTTGAGGCATAGGTGGTGTATCCATCGTCCGGCATGTTCAGCACGTAGTTGGATGCGACCTGAGTTCCTGCGCCTGGACGGTTAGTCACTTGCACTGGCACGCCAATCTCTTCAGCGATATAGCCTGACATAATACGCGCCAAACGATCAGCACTACCGCCGGTACCAAAGCCGACGACCATATTGACCGGGCGCTCAGGATAATCATCTGCCGCAGCGGCAGGCATGATTAACGCGAGTGACGCGGCAACAACCGTGGCACCAGCGAGTAGTGATTTCATATTGAAGCTAAACGGAGCACAGATTTTCTTGGGCATAGCGAGTTCTCTTTTTTATAGAATTATAAAGTCTTCAAACAGGCTACTGCCTGCGGAGGACAAAGCTATCCCACAAACCTTTCACCAACCTTGCATGACGCAAAAAGCCAACTAAAGTCTAACCATATAACCGCTATACGTCAGATATTCCCCCCTGCATCATCACCGTTATTGCACACTCCGTGCATACGGTTTGCACTCCCCCGCTCGATACTGACATTGTCAACTTACCAGGAGGTACGTTATGAAAATGTCATTACGCCAAGTGTTTGCCCCGGCTCTGCTGGCTATCGCGCTAACCCCACTTGCTGTGGTTGCACAGGCAGACCAGCATGAAGGTCGTCATTCAGGCGCTGACCGCGAAACCTTCTCGCAGCGCATGGAAGAGCGCCGCCATGAAGTGTACGACCGCGCCGGTTTGAACGAGGAGCAGCAAACGGCCCTCAACGAGCTAAACGCAGAGCATTTCCAGGCCATGCAGGCGTTGCGTAAAGAGCACCAGGATAAAGTTGCGGATATTCTTTCCGAAGAGGAGCGTGAGTCTTTAAAGAACGCCATGAAAGAAATGCGTGACGAGCACCACAGGGATGGTAGAGGCCACGGTAGACACGGCCCGCGCGATCAGCATGAAGACGCTACGGAAACCGCTAGCGAGTAAGCGCTTTTTTACTGTTAAGTCTTGTCAAGACGCCTGGCTTTTGCCGGGCGTTTTTGTATGCGCGCCTTGCCAAAACCTCACCGACCATTTCCTATCCCTATAAAGACTGATTTGTAGTAAGCGCTTAAACAGCGTATTTTATATTGAACGTTCATTCAAAATAAAATGTTTCATCACTTGTCTCAACCAATGGAGTCCGCCTGCATGGCGAAAGACAACCCCTCCCTGCCCTCTCGCGACCGCCTTAACCCCGTGGTTTTTCATGGCAGTATGGCCGGCATATTGATATTTCTGGTGCTCACCCTGCTGTTTACCCAACAAGCTGGTGCATTTTTTAATGCAGCGCTTGCCTGGGTCAGTACCACCTTTGGCTGGTACTACATGCTGGCGATTGTGGCCTATCTGGTCTTTGTCGTGGTGATTGGCATGTCGCGGTTTGGCAGCATTCGCCTGGGCCCCGATCATTCGCGGCCTGAGTTTTCATTGCTTTCCTGGTCTGCGATGTTGTTCGCTGCAGGTATCGGCATTGATTTGCTGTTTTTCAGCGTGGCTGAACCGATTTCTCACTACCTGGCACCGCCCGACCTGACACCCGAAAGCCAGGCCGCGATGCGTAACGCCGTCGTTCAAACCTATCTGCACTGGGGGCTCTCCGGCTGGGGGCTGTACGTGTTGATGGGTATGGCGCTGGCCTACTTCAGCTATCGCCACCGTTTGCCGCTAGCCATTCGCAGCGCGCTCTACCCGCTTCTGGGCAAGCGTATTTATGGGCCTATCGGTAACGCGGTGGATATCACGGCGGTGGTTTCTACCGTATTTGGTATTGCCACCAGCCTCGGTATTGGGGTCATTCAGCTTAACTACGGGCTGGCCTACATGTTCGATGTACCGGAAACGATTACGGTACAAATTCTTTTGATTGTCCTGGTGGTCATACTGGCAACCATTTCCGTGGTTACCGGGGTCGAAAAGGGTATCCGCCGCTTATCCGAGTTCAATATGCTGCTGGCACTCAGCCTGATGCTGTTCATACTGTTTTCAGGTGACACGCTGACACTGCTCGATAAGGTAGTTAACAACGCCGGTGACTATCTTTCCGGCTTTGTGGCGGCAAGCTTTGACACGCACGCCTTTACCGATGATAGCGCCCAGGAGTGGAAGATGGGCTGGACGATTTTCTTCTGGGGTTGGTGGATCGCCTGGACACCGTTTGTGGGTCTTTTCCTGGCACGTATTTCTCGTGGTCGCACCATTCGCCAGTTTGTCGCCGGTGCGCTGTTTATACCGCTTGCCTTCATCATGGTATGGATGTCGGTATTGGGTAATAGCGGTATTGAGCTGGTCGCCAACCAGGGCGTGGCAGCACTCGGCGAGCAGGCGCTTAATACACCGCAAACCACGATTTACACCCTACTTGAGTACTATCCTTACGCAGCCATCACGGCAGCGGTTGTCACAATCCTGGGCGTTGTGTTCTTTATTACCTCCGCTGACTCCGGCGCGCTGGTGCTGGCTAACTTTACGTCTATCTTAAGTGACGTTAACCACGATGCGCCCATCAGGCTGCGCATTTTCTGGTCGGCGGTGATTGGCTTGATCACCATTGCTCTACTGATGGCCGGCGGGCTTAACGCTCTGCAAAGCGCAGTAGTGATTACCGCGCTACCCTTCTCGGTGGTAATTTTTGCGGTCATGGTGGGGATGTATAAGGCGCTAAAACTTGAAGGCAACAAGGCCGATGCACGCCGCGCCATTACCGGCAGCGCTCCAGGCGGCGATTGGAAGGAGCGCCTAGATCGCGCCTTGGACACGTCCAACCGAGCTGGCGCTGCTGCAACCATCAAGCACTCGATTCGCCCAGCAATGACCCAGTTTGCCCAAGAGCTTGAAAGCCGTGGCCAGCCCGCCAATGTGAGTGAAGAGCAGTTGGAAGGCGAGCCGCTCCCCAGGCTAACGCTGCAGGTGGATTTTGGCGATGCCACCAGCTTTGTCTATCAGGTGTATCCACACCGGATGCGCACACCGAGCTTTATTGAAGCCGACGATGACTTCTATGTGCGCCTGGATGTCTATCTGGCTGAAGGCGGGCTGGATAAAGACCTGAACGGTTATACCCGTGGCCAAGCGATTGGCGACCTGGTAGGCGAGTACGAGCGCCACCTGCACTTTTTGACCCTGGCAGGCCAGGAACGCGGCACCGTACAACCCATGCCTGGCAGCATCGGCGAACCGCCGGAGAATGCTCAGCTGTAACTGTGATCGCATTTACCCAAAAGACGAATCCCGGCCTATGTGCCGGGATCTTTTGTACCTAAATGTTCGGGCCTCGCGCCCCCAAGGCTGAGAATCAACGGCAGAGAGGGTGTAACCCATCATTCGTCGCAAGCGGGCTGTCAATTAGAGCGTCAGAGGGGCAGATAATACCGCTCGGCACCATGCCGAGCGGGGAGCGGGCGCGGATTAGAAAAACCCGAGTGGATTGATGTCGTAACTGACCAGTAGGTTCTTGGTTTGCTGATAGTGCTCAAGCGCCACCTTGTGGGTTTCACGGCCAACGCCGGACTTCTTGTAACCACCAAATGCCGCATGGGCGGGATATTGGTGGTAGCAGTTGGTCCATACGCGACCAGCCTGAATGCCCCGCCCCATGCGAAAGGCAACGTTAATATCCCGGCTCCATACACCTGCACCCAAGCCAAACTCGGTGTCGTTGGCGATCGCCAGCGCTTCTTCTTCATCCTTAAAGGTGGTGACCGCCACCACCGGGCCAAAGATCTCCTCCTGGAAGACGCGCATCTTGTTGTCGCCTTTCAGTAGCGTCGGCTGGATGTAGTAACCCTTGTCGTAGCTGGGATCGAAGCTTTCTTTATCTCCACCGGTCAGAAATTCAGCGCCTTCCTCACGGGCGATATCCATGTACGACATGATCTTGTCGTACTGCTCTTGAGAGGCTTGAGCGCCTACTTGAACGTCGGTATCCAAGGGGTTGCCACGCTTAATAGTCTTGGTGCGCTCAAGCACCTTGACCATAAATTCTTCGTACATGCTCTCTTGAATCAGTGCACGTGAGGGGCAGGTGCACACTTCGCCCTGGTTAAAGAAGGCCAGCACTAGGCCCTCTACCGCTTTATCGATAAACGTCGGCTCGGCGTTCATGATATCGGCAAAGTAGATATTGGGTGATTTACCGCCCAGCTCCACGGTGGAAGGAATAATGTTTTCAGCGGCGCACTTAAGAATATGTGACCCCACCGGCGTGGAACCGGTAAAGGCGATTTTGGCGATACGTTTGCTACTGGCCAGTGCCTGGCCGGCTTCTGCACCGAAACCATTGACGATATTAACCACACCCGGCGGCAGCAAATCACCAATCAATCCCATCAGCACCAGCAAAGACGCGGGCGTTTGTTCGGCGGGTTTAAGTACTACGCAATTACCGGCGGCAAGCGCGGGGGCCAGCTTCCAAACAGCCATTAAAATAGGGAAGTTCCAGGGGATGATCTGCCCCACCACGCCCAGCGGCTCATGAAAATGATAAGACACGGTGTTGGCGTCAATATCGGCAGCGGAGCCTTCCTGCGCCCGAATGCAGCCCGCAAAGTAACGGAAGTGATCAACCGCCAAAGGAATATCAGCATTCAGAGTTTCACGCACGGCCTTGCCGTTATCCCAGGTTTCTGCCACGGCCAACTTTTCAATGTTCTGTTCAATGCGATCAGCAATTTTTAGCAGGGTATTGCTACGCTCAGCGGCAGAGGTTTTCCCCCAAGCAGGTGCAGCCTTATGGGCGGCATCCAGGGCTTTATCGATATCGTCAGCAGTAGAGCGCGGAATTTCGCAGAAGACCTGACCATTTACAGGGCTAATGTTATCGAAATACTGCCCATTAACGGGCGGTACAAACTCACCTCCGATGTAATTGCCATAGCGTTTTTCAAACGAGACGACGGACCCATTATCACCCGGATTGGCATAAATCATGAGAAGGCTCCTGAGGATTATGATTATTAAACGTGCCCTAACAGTATTGTTTATTATTGCCCATGACGATATAGCTTGATGCCGGGGTTAGCCCTTATCCCTTGGTAGAAGACTGCTTCTGCCGCCAACGTTTGAGTGCGCTGTGGGTTCGTGCTGCGGTGTGGCGCACTACACCAAGTGATTCATCAAGCTGGCTTTTTGTATTTCCCTCCTCACGAGCTAACACTTCAAGTCTTTTGGCCTTCGCCGCCAGCGCCTCTGCGCCCATACTCAGCGACTCCCCACGAAGCTGATGTGCCAACCTGACTATCTGCTGCCGTGCCTGTTCGCTAAAAGACGCTTCCGGCGTGGCAAGGTATGCGCTCAACTGGGACACATAGTCGCTGATCTGCTGATGATACAAAGCAACCAGGTTTATCAAGTGCTCATCGCCCAAACTCTCCTGAAGCATGATGAGCGTGTCAGCATTCAGTACATTGTGCTCAAAAACGTTGTGTTCAAAAACATCGTGCTCAAACGTATCGCCCTGCACCTGCGCAGGCAGCGTTGTCTTACGGGCTAGCGCTGACGGTGATAAATGCAGAGCAAGCACGTCACCAAGCGCCAGAAGCGAAAGCGGCTTGGTAATGTAGTCGTTCATTCCGGCAGCCAGGCAGCGCTGGCGGTCATTGCCTCCCGCTGTCATGGCAATAATGGGCACGTCCGCCAACCAGCCTCCTTGCTCGCGCAGGTGCCGCGTCACCATCAAGCCATCCATATCGGGCAGCTGTATATCCATAAAGATTAAGTGCACCGGCAAGGACGCCGCCATGTCCAGCGCATCCTGCCCATTCTCGGCACACACGACCTCGCACCCCAAGCGTGACAAAAGCCCGGTCGCGACTTTGCGATTAATGGCGTTATCCTCCACTAACAGCAGAGATGTACCCGCAAAGTTTCTCGTCTGCTCATTAGGAAGCACTGCCTCGACGGGCATCGCTTTAATCAGCGGCAGCTTGCACCAAAATGTACTCCCCTGCCCCAGCCTACTCTGCACACCCAACTGCCCGTTCATGGCTTCACTTAGGCGCTTACAGATAGCAAGCCCAAGACCCGTCCCGCCGTAGCGGCGAGCGACCGATGCCCCCGCTTGCTGAAAAGGTTCAAATAACGCCGTTTGCTGCTCTTCACTAATCCCGCACCCGGTGTCACTAACTTCCAGTAGCAGGTGCTCCACCGTTGAAGAGACCCGAACAGTGATCGCTCCGTGATCGGTAAACTTGGTCGCGTTCGCCACAAGGTTAAGTAAAATCTGCCTCAGACGCCCCGCATCAGCCATCACCCAACGCGGCACCAGCGGGTCGATATGCATGCTTAACGCCACCCCTTTGGCCCTCGAACGCGGTTCAAATAGCGCTACCACGCTATCAACCAAGGGCCTTAATTCAGTAGGTGACGCTTCAAGTGTTAAATGGCCTGCTTCAATTTTGGAGAAATCGAGAATCTCGTTGATCATGGCCAACAGCTGGTTGGCGCTCTCATGAATCGTGCGCGCGTAATCTTCTACCTGAGCCGAGCTTGCTGGCTCACTGAGCAGCTCGCTCATGCCGATCACGCCATTAAGCGGGGTACGGATCTCATGACTGACCATGGCCAGGAAGTCGGACTTGGCATGATTAGCAGCCTGCGCCTGCTCGGCGGTCACTTCCAATTGCTGGCTTAGTTGCTCCTGTCGGCGCCGGGCTGTCGCACTTTCACGCATTTCTCGGATCAGGAACGCAATGACCAACAACACAGCCAGGCTCATACCGACCAGCAGCGTCATTAATAATTTATAGAGTGCGCTTAACACACGGCGCTCTTCAGTGGCAGACTCCGCCAGGTAACCATTGATGGTGATGACAAACCGCTCGGTTAGCTGGGTGAGTGCTTCAAGCTCTGCTTCAATTAACACAATGGGCAGTTGATCCAGCACCTCATGAGGTGCAAACAAGAGGTCCAGCGGTTCCATCTGCTGGCCTATTTGCGTTAGCAACTGCCCCGCCCCTTCAATGTCAGTAATCAGTGAGTTGACTTCCCCCTCTTGAAGCAACATAAGACGGCTATACAAAAGTTCAAAACGCATATTCAGCTCGTTTTGTACCACCGGGGGCATCTCTGCACGGGATGCTGAAAGCAAGTGGTTAAGCAGCTGTACTGCATCACGATCGAGTTTATAGGCTACCCATGAGGTATCTTCGCGCAGACTTTGTGTGAGGTTGTCCTGCCGCCAAGAGGCCAGAGCAGCGACTACCAGCGCCGATGCAAACAGCAGTACGGTAATAATGGCCACCAGTTTAAGGCGGCGAGGGTAACGCAGCAGGCGGGGCGAGCGCACGTTGGCTCGGTTAAAGAACATCTATACGCCTAACCTGCCAAACAGCTCTAAAGCGCACTTTTTCACTTAACAGCGTCTCGTCCTGATCAAACGGGTAAAGCACCCAAAGAGGCCCGAACTCACGAATAGGAATGTGCTGGTTATTTCGTTTAAGTGCCAGAATGACGTCGTAATCATAAAAATCCTTGATCGGTATGTCAGCCACATAGCCGTTAAGGGCCGATACCTCTATCGCATCACCCTTGGCACCTACGTGCTCAAGCACATCACGTAACAACGGGCCTGAATATTGACTGACGCCACTTGTCCAGGGCGTACTCGTTTCAAACGCGTGCTGTGGCAGCCCCTCTAACATGTCAATATCAAAGTCGGCACCCTCTTCGGTGTTCACATTTACAATATTGCCTCTTACTTCCAGCAAAACGGTACCATCTGGTGTTTCCAAGGGGGTGGACTCATCGGCAAATCCAGCCAAGGGAGACCCTAGCACCAGCAGAACCCACCCCAGTAATAATGTTCTCACGATGACATCCTCATATAACTTTGCTCTATAGTTTTCTATTCAACTTTCGATACAGACACCCGTAGAGTATCGTGATCTGCCTGCCCAGGTCAGGAAAAAAATCGACTTTCTATATTAATTACAGTTAGATACACCTACACAGCCACTTAAAGACTACTATTTTAC
>NZ_JBQSVY010000012.1:0-117889 GCF_052446175.1 Halomonas sp. AOP43-D1-4 | reverse complement strand
TGCTATGGAAAAGCAAGCTGAGGAAATGCTGGAAAAGCAGGCAGAACGATTAGTTGATTACCCTGAGCTTAAGGCGCGTATTGAGCAGCACTTAAATGAGACCCGCCATCAGTCGGATCGCTTGGAGCAGGCCATGGCTGGTTTGGATATTGATACCTCAGCCCTCAAGGATCTGGGCGGTAAGATAACCGCCTTTGGCCAAGCGCTTGGCGGCATGATGATGGGCGATGAAGTCATGAAAGGAAGTATCGCCTGTTACGCTTTTGAGCACTTTGAAATCGCCAACTATAAAGCTTTGATTCAGGCTGCGGGAAGCGCGGGCCATACGGGCGTCGCTCAAGTATGCAAAGAGATCCTTCAGGAAGAGATTGCCATGGCGGATTGGCTGGCGGATCATCTGGAGTCTACGACCACACAATTTTTGCATCGTGCTGATGACGATGACCAGCGCGCTAAACGTTAAGCGCTATCTATCGAAATTCGTCTAACCTGCTACTTTTTAATGCACAAAAAAGCCGCCTAATGCATGTAGGCGGCTTTGCTCGGTTGGGGAAGGTGGTTTGTTAATCCCCACCTTCTTTCCATGTCAACTTTTCTACAGCAGGTCGCGTGGAATTGTAGACTCCCAGTTTTTGGAAAATACCCGATACTGCCCTTCATAAGCATCCATCTGGGCATGAATAATAAAGTCCGTTTCAGTGCAGCTCAGCACTGTCCGGGTATACACTTCTGTATGCCAGTCATCCCGCTGAAACGAGCTTTCCGTCATCGTTTCGCCACGTGCTGACGTAAAATCATTCCCTACCGTGGTGTAATATTCGCGGGCGCACCGATGAACCTCGGTACCGGTATCGTTAATGCGAAAGCACCCTTGGTCATTGATGACTTCCAGCGTTGAATCTTTGGCCGCCAGATCTTGATGCAGCAACCAATTATGCTTGCTGGGTGCCAAGTGAGAGATCTCAAGAGGCGGTGCCGACTGGGGCGCTCCAAAATGCGTTAAGCCATCCCCATGATGGTCTGCGGTACGCACCGGTAGTTTAAGTACGCACTGACTAAAGGTCATATCCACTTGGGCAGGTTTGGGAGGGAGCCAGGCAAGGGGCCAGTAAGAGGTTGAAATAGAAAGCCGTAATTGGTGTCCTGCGGGGAATTTTTGGGCAATACCGTTCATCTCTATCGTCACCCGGTAGGTGCGATGCGGTTCAAGCGGCGTTGGCTCTGCATTGCTATCACGGTGGGTAAGGTTTAACAGGCCATAGGTGACGCGAGTCGCTTTCCCATCCGGCGCGACATCAGAAAGCCTGACGGCCAACATGGCCTGCGGCTGATTGCTGGAAACTTCCAACTCTAAAGAAGGCGTGCCAAAGATATTTAACGACTCGGTTAATGCATCTGTACTAAAAACAAGCGAGCCGCCGTCTTCTTCGCGCTGGTCGCCGGGTAAGTCCGGTGTTGCAGCGTAGGAGCACCATTTGCCGGCTGACAAGCCAACGCTTAACGGCGACTGTAGCCCCATCGTGACAGGATCAACGTTAGGTTCAGACATACCAACTGAGCAGGTTTGGGGAGTAAGCCGGTAAGGCGACAAGACAAAACACTGCTCTTGCAAATTACTCGATGGCCACTCGGACTCTGTTAACCAGCGGCCGGGCCTGTCTTCGTAAGCGTTGTCAGGTGGTACGCTATCCTGCTCCCAGGCACGCAGCATGGGTTCATCCATAATGCCGTTATCATCACCTTTCAGCCAATAATCCCACCAGCGCAGTGCTTCTTGTAAAAAACCAATGGCGGGCCCGGGTATCCCCTGGTGAGGGTACTTATGACCCCAGGGGCCAATTAAACCTTTACGTGGAACATCAAGATGCTCCATTAATCTGAAGACGGTATTGGTAAAACCATCGGCCCAACCACCAATCGCATAAACCGGACACCGAATAGCATCATAATTTTCACACACTGAGCTGGTGGTCCAGTACGCATCCCTGCGCTGATGGCGAAGCCACTTGTCTATCCAAAGGCCGCTGTCTTCCATGCGTTCATGCCACATGTCCCGCCAGCGGTCGCCCACTATCAAAGGATCCGGGGGCAGGGCGTTAAACGCTAGCATTACGGTCGCTTCCGACAAATTGTCTCCCAGTAGGCAGCCACCCATGTAGTGCATATTGTCGGCATACAGGTCGTCGCTTGAACAGAGGCTAATAATGGCTTTAAGAGCAGGCGGCTGTTTAGCAGCGACTTGCAGGCTATTAAAGCCGCCCCAGGAAATACCCATCATGCCGACATTACCGTCGCACCAGGCCTGGTGGGCAATCCACTCGATCGCATCCACCGCATCAAGCTGCTCTTGCTGGGTGTACTCATCCGTTAATACACCATCAGAGTCACCGCTACCGCGCATATCCACACGAACACACACATAGCCATGACCAGCAAGGTAAGGGTGGTTGGAGGCATCGCGGCCTCGCGTAATATCGCGCTTGCGGTAAGGGATGTACTCCATAATCGCGGGAAGAGGCGACGCCAGGCTTGCCTCGGGGAGCCAGATACGCGCGGCCAACTGCTTGCCATCACGCATAGGAATAAAGACGTTTTCTATCTCGCGGACGTTATAAGGAAAGTCATTGATAACTTCCATGCTACCTCCTTTTAAAGATCCACTTTTTCGATCTCAAAATCTAAAAAATCCAAACAAAATTTATAGTTTTCTTCGATCTCCTCGTGGTTATTGCCGGTGATGTAAAGCGTGCCTAGTCGATAACAAAAGCTGTCCTGATGCAGTAAATCGCCAAGGCGTTGGCCTGGAGCAACATCAAGGCAGACATCGGTGTGCGGTAAGCGTTGTTGAAGCGCCTGTATATTTTCCTGACTAGGCACCCGCGTCACGATGCCATCCTCATGGGCGTAGGGAATAAAGCATTTTGCCGCCACAGGCGCCACGCCTTGGCGGTTTAATAGTGAAGGACGTTGCCCTAAGGCAATATCGATAGCTACTTCATGGTTGGACATGCCGTCAACCAGGACAAATATCTCGCTATGTGACTGAGAAATACGTGTATTAACTTCAATCAGCCAAAGATTGTCAGTCGCCTCGTCCCACATAAATTCAGCGTTAAAACAGCCATTATCGTAGCCAATATGGGTAAGAAACATTTTGGCCGTTTCTACCATTTTGTGGTGAACATGTTCAGGCAGGTTGCTTGGATACTCCAAGCGGTCAAAAAGTGTTTGTGACCCATCCGATTTAGGCTGGGAGATAATACCGTGCACATTGAACTCGCCCTTAAAAAACGTACCTTCAGGGGCGGCTTGTACACCCTTGACGATCTCTTCAACAATGCAGGAGTTACCATCCAGTGCTTGAATTTCCTCGGGCAGGTCAGCATACGCAAGCGCTTCGTTAAAAGGGTCGCCCAATTGACGAATACCCATGCGTATTTCTTCAATCGCATGGTCAAACTGCGCCTGATTCTCCACCCTAAACCCCAAGTGAGAAGAGAAGGCCTTTACCGGTTTTATCCAAAAGGGAAAGTCGAGGGTTACCTGGTCAATCGGATTATCTTTGAAAGGATCGACACCACAGAAGGCAGGCACCACATCAGGAATCACCTTTTGCTGCTCCAGGCGGCTCCAGAGCTTATGTTCACACGTTAAAACGCTCTTGATAGAAGGAGAAGGAAGGTCATAATGCTGGCAGAGGAGAGGAACGAGTACGCTGGTGGGAAAATCCCACTGCGCGATAATGCCATCTATTGACCCTGAGAAGCTGTCTAGTTTCGCCTTGATCTCTTCAAAAAGCTGATTAAACGATAGCTCTTCAGCCTCAACCGCGGTATCCACACTCAGCAGTTCATGAATATTTAATGCTTTTGCCTCACGCAAGGTCTCCATTGCATGACGCTGCTTATCTTCTAAAGCAATTACAAAAATATTACGTTTCATCATTATTCTCTCCGTGAATAAGGTTGTTCTCCTAATGCCGCATAATTAGCGTAAGACAGCTGGTAGCGTTTATCCTTGATATATGTAATTTATTAAATATCAATCCCTATCTTTATTAGCTAACTTGCGGTTAGCCGATCTTTGTTTATGATCCGGTAAGTTTCAGTTTGTTTGTAAATGTAACGCTTTTTTTCAAGCCTGCATTACCTGAAAAGCGTAAGTCGATGATTGATGATATAAATTAATATGAAAAAGTTAACAATTGTTAATTTTTATCACTTGATAGTTTAGTAATATCCTTTATCCAAGTGGGGCAAATAAATAATTCTTGTTTATCTTTTTTTCGTTGACTATATTTTTTTTGCCTCTTACCTCTTTTAGTTATATAAACTTTTTACCTTTTGACCATCATGTATAGCTTACGTCTAACTACAAAGGAGTGTAGAAATGGATAAGGTAATGGCAGGAAATTACGATATTATGGACAAAAAAAGCTTTGGCTTTAATGGTGGCACTGATGATTTCGACGCCTTGAATTTTGATATAACACTAGAGAATGTTCTGGGGTTGTATGGAGATTTGGGCAGCGACTCTTTAGAAAGCTTGCGGTCAACGCGCAAAAAACCGGTCGAATTAAAGAGAAATCAAAAGATGCTCTCATTATGTGATGGCCGGGCCGATATGTTTCTAGTAAAAGAAGGATGGGCGAGCCTTTGTCATGCCACCGATAAGCGAGGCCAGGATATATGTAATGTATTCATGCCTGGCGATATCATCGGTGTTCGAGAAAGCTTTTTTGACAACCACGATATTACTATACTAGCGCTTACTAACTGTAAGTTTGAAAAAATATCGGTCGAAGATATACATAAACTTTTTAAAACCGATATGGACGTTAGAAAAGCGGTAATGTCCTATATCATGGTCAATGACAATATTACGATTGAACGATTAAGAAGCTGTACGCATCATCGTTCTGAAGAGCGTGTTGCCCATTTTTTATTAGAAATTTATACGCGATTCTGCTTTAAAGGGTTGTTGAAGACCAATATTTACGCATTTCCTATTACCCAAGATGTGGTAGGCGAGCTATTAGGCATTACTAGTGTCCATGTTAGCCGCTGCATGACCGCGCTGGAGCAAAAGAAGTTTATACGTAAAACGAGGAGTAGTATTAAGCTTCTTAATCCGGAGGAAATGGCGGCAGCAACAGGTTTTGATAGTGATTTTATTTATGGTCATGTTCTTATAGAGTAACGCTATGTCCGTATTTGAGTAGCTATATGTTACGGGTTTTTAATGAAAGAGTTACTGATAAATGATCAGTAAATCGTATTCTCTTTTGGTTGGTTTTGTTGAACTGTTGGCGTAGTTGTTTTTTTGGTTTGAATGTTGGTCGTCTAGAATGAAATTGCCACTTTTTAAAGCCCTCTCCAATGGAGAGGGCTGTTGGCATGGCTTGGGTAGCATGAAGCCGCATGGCTGATTTGAGTTGGTGAAGTGTGTTAAAGTTAGTGCTGATAATCCCATAAAGCGTCAATGTGGTGGCAAGGGTGTTTTCCATCGCCACGGTCCAAGTATGAAACCTGGTCAGACATTTAAATAGCGAAAGATGGCTTTTGATAGAGCAATAAGCGATCTTTTTTCTAATTCGTGATAACTCAATATTTGTTATCTTTAGGGTTGGCGTTTTTAGTCAACTTTGGTTGGGTGTTGTAAGTAATTGACGAGTTTGATGAAATCTTAACCCATTAAGAAGGTTGAAACGTTAAAAGTCGCTTAAGCGATGTTGGTTTAATCCACGTTATAAAGGCTGTGTTATGCCTTGCAGAGACGTATAAGTTAGCTACCTTGTTATGGCAATGACATTGATCTGAAATTTAATCATACAAGGAGTGGATTAGATGACAGTCAGCAATCTATCTTTTCATAATGTGACCGCCCATAAGCATTACAGCGAGTTAGCGGATTCGCCCTCTTCGCAACATGCGAAATTTTATGACCCCTATCCATCGCGCTTGGCACAGCCTCCTCAAGCGCTTTGGCAGGCGCGTCAGGACGCCGTTGTGAAAGGGCGCCACTTGGCAGGACCTTTAAGCGAACCTCAACTGGATGAATTTGAACGTAAAGGCTTTTTGTTTATCCCGAATCTGATTAGCGGTAGTGAGCTTGATGAGCTATGTGCTGAGATGCAGGCACTTATGAGTACGGATGCTTACCGCGATAAAGACTTCAGTATTACTGAGCCTGAAAGTAACGAAATTCGTTCACTGTTTGCGGTACACCACCTTTCAGAACGCTTGGGCGCACTGGCCAGAGATGAGCGCGTGGCAGGCGCCGCTCGGCAGGTGATTGGTGATGATCCTTATGTGCATCAGTCACGGATTAACTACAAGCCGGGATTCGCCGGTAAAGGCTTTAACTGGCACTCGGATTTTGAGACCTGGCACGCTGAGGATGGTATGCCCGGCATGCATGCAGTGAGTGCGTCCTTGATCCTGACCGATAATCACGAATTTAATGGCCCGCTGATGCTGATTCCTGGCTCGCACAAGAAGTTTGTGCCCTGCATGGGAGAGACGCCAGTGGATAACCATAAACGTTCGTTGAAAGCGCAGGAAGTGGGTGTGCCAAGCCCAGAGGCTCTCACTGAACTGGTTGCCGAGCACGGTATTGAAGCGCCGAAAGGTAAGGCGGGTGGGCTATTGCTGTTTGATTGCAATACACTGCATGCCTCAAACGCTAACTTGTCGCCAGACCCGCGCAGTAACGTGTTCTTTGTCTTTAACCGCCCCGATAATCGCTGCCGCGAGCCGTATGCGGCCCCGCAGCAGCGTCCGGACTTTCTGGCCCATGACCCAGGCCAAGAGTGGCGAGTCGATAAGTGATTGGGAGGATGAGCGATAACCTCGTATTAGGTTGTGGAACATACACATAGGTAGGGTAAACTGTTGCGTCTGTTGTTAAGAACGCGGCACGTATAATGAGAAGGAGAGTACCCGCCATGCGTCTTGTTCCACAATTTACTGACGGTCAGGCATTTCCCCATGCATTGGGCAAAGTCGTATGTGTTGGCCGCAACTATGCTGATCACGCGAAAGAGCTGGATAATCCCGTTCCCAGCGAGCCGCTGTTATTTATTAAGCCTGCGACGAGTGTCGTGGATATAGAGCAGCCGCTGAGCCCGCCTTTTTCTCAAGGCGATGTACACTACGAAACCGAACTGGCCCTATTAGTTGGGGAAACCCTCACCCACGCGACGCCGGATGAAGCGGAGCGTGCGATTGTGGGTATTGGTTTAGCGCTTGATTTAACGCTACGCGATGTACAAACGAAGCTGAAAGAGAAGGGCCACCCGTGGGAAATCGCCAAGGGTTTTGATGGGTCTTGCCCGCTATCCAGGTTCCTGCCGCTAAGCAGAGTACCCAACTGGAATGCGCTGGCCTTTACGCTGGAGGTTGATGGTGAAGCGCGCCAGCATGGGGAAGGTTCGGATATGATCTTTGCGATTCCCTCGCTGGTCGCGGAAATGAGCCGTCATTTCACGCTTGAGCCGGGCGATGTCATTTTAACCGGCACCCCCGCCGGTGTCGGTGAATTAACTCGAGGCACATCACTGCGCTTAACGCTGACCGGCGGTCTGGAAGTGACAACCTCGGTTACTGAATAAGCCAGCGTTGCATAGTGAAAGCGCCCCTTGGCCGTCCAGGGGGGACGCTTTCTATTGGTGCTGAAAAGTAAGGAAAAAAAGTAAGGCGATAGCGTTACTCTAAATACGTATAGCCTTCCAGCCCTTCGTGCAGGCTTGCCGCAAAGCTTTCCTGCTCTTGCTCTGAGAAACCGCTATTGACAATCTGCTCGGTCAGCTTTTGCATAAGTACCTTGGCGTCAAAGTTGACGTAGGCCAGTACATCGGCAACGGTATCACCCGCCAGCGGGTTGGAAAGCACCCACTCGCCGTGCTCGTTTAATGCGGCGTCAACCGAGTCGGTATCGCCGAACAGGTTATGCAAGTCACCCAGAATTTCTTGATACGCCCCCACCAGGAAAAAGCCTAGCCAGCGCTCATCTTCCGAGGGCCATTCGGGAAGGGGCAGGGTGCTTTCTACACCTTGTCCATCAACATAGCTGTCGATACGGCCGTCTGAATCGCAGGTAATATCTTGAATGACAGCACGGCGCGTTGGGGTTTGATTCAACCCGCTTAATGGCAGCACCGGGAAGATCTGCTCAATGCCCCACACATCAGGCACCGACTGGAACAGCGAGAAGTTAACAAACAGCTTGTCAGCCAGCTTCTCGGCCAGCTCGTCCATAATTTCGCGATGTGCACGATTACGAGTATCCAACTGGCTGCGCAAACGCGCACAGGCGGCCAAATACAGGCGCTCGCCTTCGGCACGGGCATTGATATCGCTCAGCCCCAGCACAAACCTGTCCTGTAACTCGCTTACTGCCTGCAGGAGGTCATGCCAGGCCTCGACCAGCATGCGCGGCTCCTGAGGCGTGGCAAGCTGGTCGAACACGCGCCACAGGGCATCAACCTGTATATCGTCCCGAGCCGCCTTCTCGGGTGGCGTATCATCAATGCGCTCTTCGCCAATCACGTTGGTAATAAGCACCGCATGGTGGGCCGTCAACGCTCGGCCCGATTCGCTGATTAAATGGGGCTGAGGTAGGTTGGACTCTTCGCACAGCTGAGCAAAGGCGCTCACCACATTACGGGCATATTCGCGCATGGAGTAGTTGGCTGAGCAGTAACTGCGTGAGCGGGTGCCTTCATAGTCAATGCCCAGGCCGCCGCCCACATCGACCGTATCAATCGGTGCGCCCAGGGTAATCAGGTTCTGATAAAAGCGGGCACACTCACGCAGGCCACGCTGAATGTCGCGGATATTGGCGATCTGCGAACCCAAGTGGAAGTGCACCAACTGCAGGCTTGCCAAGGCATCCTGGGCGCGCAGCGTTTCCACCACCTCCAGAATTTGGCTGGCAGTTAGGCCGAACTTGGATTTTTCACCGCCGGTGTTCTGCCACTTGCCCTTGCCCACCGAGGCAAGCCGGGCGCGCAGGCCAATACGTGGAGTGACGTCAAGCTCCCGGGCCTCTTCCATAATCATCGCAAGCTCGGAGAGCTTTTCCACGACCAGGTAAACACGGTGGCCAAGCTTCTCGCCCAGCAGGGCAAGGCGCACGTACTCACGGTCCTTGTAACCGTTACACACGATCAGCGATGACCCACCGCCCGAGAGAGCAAGTACGGCAAGAAGTTCGGGCTTACTGCCCGCTTCCAGGCCTACTCGGCCATTACCGCGCTCGGAAGTCGCCAGAATTTCCTCGACCACGCGGCGCTGTTGGTTAACCTTAATGGGGTAAACCGCCGTGTAGCCGCCCTGGTAGTCAATATCACTCATGGCGGCATCAAAGGCGCCGCACAGCTGTTCAACCCGGTCGTGCAGAATATCGCTAAAGCGCACCAGAACAGGCAGGCGTAGGCCCGCCTCCTGCAACTGAATAACCAGCTCACGCAGGGGCAGAGTAGGGCCTTCGGCGTCGCTGCCCAAGGGGCGCACAAGCGCTTGGCCGTGGTCGTCTACATCAAAGTAGCCGCTGCCCCATTGGTCGATATTCCATGTGCGGCGAGCACTTAGCGCTGACCCACTTTGCGTTGCACTCATAAGTCAGCCTCAGGAAGAGGTAAGGCGCCATATGCAATGCGTGCGTTTAAGATGGTATGAAAACGCTCGGGGTCGTGAGGTGTTAAATCGTGAGCCGGTGGGTCAACGTAGACGACCAACAGGCGCGATAACCAATAGCGTAGCGCCGTCATGCGTAGCATTATCGGCCATACGTCACGCTCATCGTGGGTGAGTGGTCGGCGTGCCAAGTAAGCCCCCAGCAAGGCATTATAGCGCTCTGCATTGAGCGTGCCGTCTTCATTTGATGCCCAGTCGTTAATCACGATGGCGAGATCAAACAGCAGGTCACCAGTACAGCCATTATAAAAATCAATGATGCCGCCAAGCTGGTCGCCATCGAACAGCGTATTGTCGCGAAACAGGTCACCATGGATAGCCCCTTGGGGCAGTTTGGCGTACTGACTGAAGGCGCTTTCAAAATCCTCGACTTCGTTTTTCATTAATGCCTGATCATCAGGGCTTAAGTACGCCAATACTTTATGGTGCATGGCCTGTAGCCAGTGCAAGTCGCGGGGGTTCGGGCGATGGCCGGAGAAGTGCTGTGAGATCACATGCAAACGCCCCAGCGTATCCCCAAGCGCCCGGCACTGCGCCAGGTTAGGGGCGACGGGATGACGGCCCGGCATACGCGGAAATAGCAGAGCCGGTTTATCCGCCAGGCTGTGCAGTGCAATGCCATCGCGGTCATGAACCGGGCCTGGCACTGGCAAACGGTGTTCATCCAGGTAGTCCAGCAGGTCGACGAAGAACGGCAGCTCTTCATGTTCACCTTGTTCAAACAGGGTGAGCACCAGTTCTCGGCGCTGCGTGGTAACAAAAAACGTTGAATTTTCGGTGCCGCCCGCGACTCCTTGCAGAGATACAAAGCCACCAACATCAAAGTTGTCTAAAAACGTAGCGACCTGTGCGTCGCTAAGCGGGGTGAATACAGCCATGAAAGTCTCGCCCAGGTTGCTAAGCTGATTATTGTAGCGGCTTGCTGGCTGAGTTGGCAGCGTTGTTAAGCGCTTAAGCGTATTTGTATCCGCCAGTTTATTTCAGCCGCTGGCGCTTAGCGCGTATCATGACCCTATACTTTTTTTGCAATGGATATTGGTTATGGCCCGTGCCCCGATCGTGCTCGTCGATGGTTCCTCGTACTTGTATCGTGCCTTCCACGCGCTGCCGCCGTTAACAACCTCTAATGGCCAACCGACGGGAGCCGTTAAGGGCGTGCTGAACATGCTCAAACGGCTCATAAAGGATTATCCGCAAAGCCCAATGGCGGTGGTGTTTGATGCGCCGGGCAAAACCTTCCGTGATGAGCTCTTTGAAGACTACAAGGCGCATCGCCCACCGATGCCGGATGATTTACGCAGCCAGGTTGCCCTACTGCATGCCTGCGTAAAGGCGCTTGGCTTGCCGCTTTTATGCATTGACGGCGTGGAGGCGGATGACGTGATAGGTACGTTAGCGCACCGTGCCACGCAGGCGGGTCGGGATGCAGTGATCTCCACCGGCGATAAAGATATGGCGCAACTGGTGAATGCGCATATCACGCTGGTTAATACCATGAAAGATGAAACCCTGGATGAGACTGGTGTGGAAGGCAAGTTTGGTTTGCCGCCTGCTCTAATTATCGATTACCTCGCCTTGATGGGCGATAAGGTCGATAACATCCCGGGCGTGCCGGGCGTGGGCGAAAAAACCGCCTTGGGGCTGCTGCAGGGAATGGGCGGCGGGCTGGACACCATTTACGGGGATTTAGAGCGGGTTAAAACGCTCTCGTTTCGTGGGGCCAAAACGTTATCCAAAAAGCTTGAAGAGCACCGTGAGCAGGCCTATCTCTCCTATCAGCTTGCCACCATCAAAGTCGACTGCGATCTGCCGGTTGGGCTGGATAATTTAGATATTGCGCACCCGGATCGCGAACAGCTGGTTGCGCTTTATAAAGAGCTTGAATTCAGGCAGTGGCTGGCTGAACTGCTGGAGGGAAAAGATGAGGGCGTGGATGACGTAAAAGGCGGCGAACCGGTACCTGACGATGCTGAGGAAACCAGTGATGCGCAGTCAGCCAGCCCCCAAGAGCGCCAGGACCATGTCATCGTTGAGCAAAGCGAACTGGACGCTTGGCTCAAGCGCTTAAAAAGCGCCAAGCGGTTCTGTTTTGACTTGGAAACGACCAGCCTGAATTACATGGAAGCCGAAATTGTGGGAATTGGCCTAGCGCTCGACGCCGGTGAAGCGGCCTATATTCCGCTGGCCCACGACTATTTGGATGCTCCCGCTCAGTTGGATAGAGCCAAGGTTTTAGCGGCGCTTAAGCCGCTGCTCGAAGATCAAAAGACCATCAAGATTGGTCAGAACCTCAAGTACGATATTTCCGTATTGGCCAACTACGACATTATCGTTGCCGGAACGCTGGCCGATACCATGCTGGCCTCTTATGTATTGAATTCCACGGCAACGCGCCACGACATGGATTCGCTGGCACTTAAGTACCTGGGCGAGAAAACCACCTCGTTTGAAGAGATCGCTGGTAAAGGCGCCAAGCAGCTGACCTTCAACCAGATAGCGTTAGAGCAGGCAGCACCTTATGCCTGTGAAGATGTGGATATTACCCTGCGCTTGTACGATGTGTTGCGCCCGCAGGTAGACAAAGAGGGGCGCCTGGCCCAGGTGCTGGATCACCTGGAGCTGCCTCTGATCAAGGTGATTTCCCGCATTGAGCGTAACGGCGTGGCGATAGATGCTGAGCGCCTACACGCGCAGAGCCAACAGCTGGATAAGCGCATTCGTGAACTGGAAATTGAAGCGTTTGACCTGGCCGGGCGTGAGTTTAATCTGGGCTCGCCCAAGCAGTTAGGCGAAATTCTGTTTAATGAGCTGAAGATCCCTGTTCTCAAGAAAACACCCAAAGGCGCGCCATCAACGGCCGAAGCGGTGCTTGAGGAGCTGGCGCTGGATTACCCGCTGCCCAAGGTCATCATGGAGCATCGCGGGCTTTCCAAGTTGAAGTCCACCTACACCGATAAGCTGCCGCGCTTGATCAACAAGGCAAATAACCGGGTACACACCAGTTATCACCAGGCGGTCACCGCCACCGGTCGTCTCTCTTCATCGGACCCGAACCTGCAGAACATCCCCATTCGCACCGAAGAGGGGCGCAAGATTCGTCAGGCGTTTATTGCCCGGCCTGGCTATCGCATTGTTGCCGCTGACTACTCGCAAATTGAGCTGCGCATCATGGCGCACCTTTCAGAAGACAAGGGCCTGCTGGAAGCGTTTGCCGAGAATCGCGATATCCACACGGCCACTGCCGCGGAAGTCTTCGGCACCGCGCTGGACAAAGTGTCCAGTGATCAGCGGCGTAGTGCTAAAGCGATTAACTTCGGGCTGATTTACGGTATGAGCGCGTGGGGCCTTGCGCGCCAGCTGCATATCGAGCGCAATCAGGCGCAAACCTATATCGACCGCTACTTTGACCGCTACCCAGGCGTGGCTCGCTATATGGACCGGATTCGCACCCAGGCCGCGGAAGATGGGTTTGTGGAAACCGTGCTGGGGCGCCGCCTGTACCTGCCGGAAATCCACTCGCAAAACCGCAACCGCCGTCAAGGCGCCGAGCGTACCGCGATCAACGCGCCCATGCAGGGCACCGCCGCGGATATCATCAAACAGGCCATGATCGACGTGGACGCTTGGCTTGCAGAGGGCGAGTTCGATGCGCTGATGGTCATGCAAGTACATGATGAACTGGTGTTTGAGGTGAAAGAAGAGCAGGTGGAAGCGTTTATTGGTGAAGTGCAAACGCGTATGCAAGCCGCCGCTGAGCTTAAAGTACCGCTGATTGTTGAAGCCGAAAGCGGTGCCAACTGGGATGAAGCCCACTAAATGTAAACAGTGCTCACATGAAAACGGCCCGCCAAATGGCGGGCCGTTTTGTTTGCGTGGGGGAGGGCTTAGCGCCAGCCGACGCGGTCAAAAATACGAATGGCTTCGGGGTTATTCTCACCCAGCACATTAATATTCAGCTCATCCTTTTTGAAGTCACCCCATGACTCTAATACCGGGTCTTTCTTGACTCCTTCGACGACCGGGAACTCATAGTTACGCTCGGCGAAGATTTCCTGGGCGCCATCAGATGATAAGAATTCCAAGAATTTAATGCCGTTTTCCGGGTTTTGCGCATTGGCTACCAGGCCTGCACCGCCAACGTTAACGTGGGTGCCACGGTCGTTCTGGTTGGGGAAAATTGCTCCCACCTTGCGCGCTGCTTCACGGTCAGACTCGTTGTCGGAATGGAGCATACGAACATAGTAGTAGTGGTTGGCAACGGCCAAGTCACACTCGCCACTGGCGACCCCAAGAATCTGGTCAGTATCACCACCTTCGGGGTTACGTGCCAGGTTGTTAAACACGCCCTGGGCCCACTCTTCGGCACCCTCTTCACCGTGATGCTCAATCATGGAGGCAAGCAGCGACTGGTTATAGATGTTGTTGGAGGAGCGAATGCACAGCTGGCCTTCAAACCGAGGATCGGCTAAATCTTCGTAGCTTTCGATTTGGCTGGGGTCGAAGTTATCGCGGTTATAGAAAATTACCCGTGCACGCTGGCTAAAGCCAAACCATAAATTGTCAGGGTGGCGCATTGACTCCGGCAGACGCTCGCTCAGTACCTCAGAATCCACACTTTGGAACAGGCCATCCTGCTCGGCGCGCCATAAACGGCCCGCATCAACCGTCAGCATGACGTCGGCGGGGCTGGCAATGCCCTCACGCTGCATGCGCTCCATCAGTTGGTCGGAGTCGCCTTCCAGAACGTTCACTTCGATGCCCGTCTCGTCGGTGAACGCTTTATAGAGGATTTCATCCGAATCGTAGTGGCGGGCAGAGTAAATGTTAACCGCATCGGCAAGTGCTGTACTTGATACAGCAGCGCCCGCAAAAATGGCGGCGATAGCGACTGAAAGACGTGTTGTTTTCATATAGTTAGCGTCCTAAATGATTATGAGAATAAGTTGCATTAAGTTTTAATATTGAATACTTTCGCAGTACCCGCGTCAAGGGAAAAAAGAACAAGGTGTTCGTGGTTGTGCAACCCTGCGTGCATATCAAGCGAATGAAAAATACAATGGTGTTGATATTCAACGCAGTCTGCCGAGCAGCACGCCAAAAGTGCTGGCTAAGTGAGACGCTGGTTCAACGAGAACATGGTGACATTATGGCAGTAACCGTATCAGCTCCCGATAACGCCACGCTACAGGCGCTTTCGCTACACGATGTTCACCATACGTATGCGGCAAACCAAGTGGTGAAAGGTGTCTCGTTAGAGATTTCCCCTGGAGAAGTCGTGTGCCTGCTGGGGCCATCGGGATGCGGTAAAACCACGCTATTACGTATTGCCGCGGGGCTGGAAGCCCTTCAACAAGGTAGCGTTAGCCTGGAAGGGCAGGCCGTCGCGTCACCCGGCCAGCGTCACCTTCCGCCGGAAAAGCGTAATGTCGGCCTGGCATTTCAGGACTCGGCGCTTTTCCCTCACTTAAGTGTGCTGGAAAACGTCACCTTTGGGCTCAAACAGATGCCCGCGCGTCAGCGCCGCGAACGCGCGGTCGAGCTGTTGACTCAGTTGGGGATGGCGGATTATATCGATACCTACCCGCACATGCTGTCTGGCGGGCAACAACAGCGCGTCGCCTTGGCCCGGGCGCTTGCGCCAACACCCAAGCTGATGCTGCTCGACGAACCCTTTTCGAGCCTGGATGCACGCCTGCGTGACCGTATTCGCGACGATACGCTGCACGTGTTGAAGAAACTGGGGTCAGCCACGTTACTGGTGACCCACGACCCCGAAGAAGCCATGTTTATGGCTGACCGAATTGCCCTCATGCGCGACGGCCGAATTATTCAAACGGGCACGCCGCGTGAGCTTTACTGCACGCCAGTCGATCCGTTTGTGGTGACCTTTTTTGGTGAAGTAAATGAACTCAGCGGCACGGTTAAGCAGGGCCGTGTGCAGACCCCGGTAGGTGAAATAGATGCCAGCTGGCTGCCCGAAGGCAGTAAGGCACGGATTATGATTCGCCCTGAGGCGCTGCGGCTTCAGGAGCGCGACTTGCCCGCAGCCGCCCACCGCCATAGCCACGTGGTCATGGCAAAACTACTCGGGCGTTCCAGCCTCATTCATTTGTGCGCCCACGGGGCTGATGGCCAGGAGGCGCATCTACATGCCCGCGTGCCTGGCGTCTTTCTGCCCCAGGAGGGCCAGCCAATTGATATCGACTTGGACCACTCTCAGGTGTTTGTTTTTCAGGATGAAGCCTAGGTAGACTTACTGAGCATGGCTGCCGGGCCGAGCCCGGCGCATGGCTAGGCTAAGCAGAATCACCGGCAAGATGCCGACCACCACAATAGCCAGCGACGCGGTGGAGGCCTCAGCCAAGCGCTCATCAGACGCCAGGCTATAAGCACGCACCGCCAGAGTATCGAAGTTAAACGGCCGCAGGATAATCGTCGCGGGCAGCTCCTTCATTACATCCACAAACACGAGAATTCCGGCGGCCAGCAGGCTGCTACGCATCAGCGGCGTATGAATACGGCGCAGCGTGCCACCTGCGGTTTGGCCTAAAGTGCGCGAGGCGGCGTCCATATTGGGGGTCACTTTGCCCAGGCTTGCCTCAACCGCATTAAATGACACGGCCAAAAAGCGCACGACATAGGCATAAATTAAAATAAACGCCGAGCCGCTAAACACCAGGCCGATAATTTTTCCGTAGTGGGCGTGTAGCCACGTATTCAGCGTGCTATCCAGCCAGGCAAAGGGAATCAAGATACCCACCGCCACCACCGAGCCGGGAATGGCATAGCCCATGGCGGCGATTCGGGTAAATAGCCGGGCGCCGGGCGAATTATGTAGCCTGACGCCATAGCTCAACAGCACCGCCAGGCCCACGGCAATCAACGCTGCTACTGTGGCAAGGCTTAAGCTGTTGGTAGCGAAGCGGATAAAGCGCGTGCCCAGCAGGGCGTCGCCCTGCTGAATGGCAAGGTTCAGCAGAATGCCGCTGGGCAATAAAAAACCAATCACAATAGGCAGCAAGCAGGCGAGCGTTGCGCCGAGGGCGCGCCAGCCGTGCAGGCGATACTCAGGCAACTGCTGGTAGCGGTTGGTGGTATGAAAATAGCGCCGCTTCCCGCGCGAGAAGCGCTCCAGCAGCACCAGTACAATCACAAACGTCAGCAAGCAGGCCGCCAGCTGCGCGGCTGCCACGGGTTCGCCCAGCCCAAACCAGGTGCGGTAAATGCCGGTGGTAAAGGTATCTACGCCAAAAAACTGCACCGCGCCAAACTCGTTGAGGGTTTCCATCAGCACCAGCGAAACGCCACCCACCAGGGCGGGGCGCGCCAGCGGTAGGGCAACGCTTGCAAACAGATGCCAGGGGCCACGACCCAGCGTGCGCCCTACATCGAGTACGCATACCGATTGCTCAAGAAAGGAGGCGCGGGCGAGCAAATAAACGTAGGGATACAGCACAAACGTGATCAGCGTCGCGGCGCCGCCTAACGAGCGCACGTTGGGGAAATAGTAGTCGCCGTATTGCCAGTCAAACCACCCGCGCAGCGCACTCTGTAGCGGCCCCGCCACCTGCAAAAAATCCGTGTAAGCGTAGGCGATGACATAGGTCGGCACCGCCAGCGGTAATAAAAGTGCCCACTCGAAGATTCGTTTGCCCGGGAAGCGACACATCACCACCAGCCAGGCGCTACCGGCGCCCAGGATTAACGTGCCCAGCCCCACCCAGAGCACGAGCCAAAAGGTATTCGACAGATAGCGGCTCAACACGGTGCTCGCCAAGTGCTGCCAGACGCCTTCCGTCGGCACAAAGATATAGCTCAAGACAACTAGAATCGGCAGTGCCACCGTCAGCGCAATCAAGAACAACGCACATGACCAGGGTGTGAGTGATAGCCTAAAGCGGGATATACCGTCAGCGAGTAGCGCCAATCGTGAACGGCGAGCGGGAATGGGCACGTCGTTGTCTCCTAAGACGAGGCTGGCAGGCTGACTCGTCAATGCGAAAAAATAACAGCTGTAAATGGTATCACTTGAGTGAAGGAGTGTGGCTCATCAATATCGAGCAATGTCTGTTGAATAGGCAAAAAAATCCGGTATCCAATGAAGGATACCGGATTTTCTTAGAGCCTTCGGTCATAACCGAACAGCATTACGGCTAAGAGCGGGGTGGCCGGTTAATAGCCGACCATCAAGCTGGGTAAGCCCGTGACGAGCCAGGGGAAAGAGGCCATCAGCAAGCAAGCCAACAGGATAAGCGCCACAAACGGCACCACGGCTTTATACAAATCGACAATCTCCACACCGGGCGGAGCCACGCCTTTCAGGTAGAACAGGGCATAGCCAAACGGTGGGGTAAGAAACGAAGTTTGCAGCACCACGGCCACCATGACGACAAACCACAGCGGATCAATGCCCATCTGCTGGATGATCGGCAGCATGATGGGAAAGCTCAGCAGTACGATGCCGGTCCAGTCCAGGAACATACCCAGCACAAATACCAGCAGTAGCATCATGATCAACGCGCCGGTATTGCCGCCGGGCATGGCCAGCAGCAGGTCTTGAATAACCTGCATGCCGCCACCGCGCGAGAACACGCCGGTAAACGCGGTCGCGCCGACCAGCACCAGCATTACCATGGTGGTGGTTTTACCCGCCTCTAACAGCGTTCTAAAGCAAGTGGATAGCCTCCTGTCACCAAAGATTAAAAACAAAATGAATGCGATAAAAACGCCAATTGCTGAGGCTTCTGTGGCGGTGGCAATCCCGGTAAACAGCGCGCCAAGTACCCCAAGGATCAACGACATGGGCGGCACCACGTACTTGCCCAGCATGATTAAAAGCTGCTGGGTGCTAACTTCCGCGCGTTCCTCCTTGGGCACTGGCGGGCCGTAAGACGGTTTAAAGTGGCAGATCAGCAGTACGTAAAGTGCATACATAGCGCCCAGCATTAACCCTGGCACCATGGCGCCCGCAAACAGTGCGCCTACCGATACCGGCGAGTAGCTGGCCATCAGGATCAGCATGATGCTGGGCGGAATCAAAATACCCAAACAGCCGCTGGCCATGATTACGCCTGCGCTTAGCTCCTTGTTATAGCCGTACTTGAGCATCGGCACTAAGGCGATCATACCCATTACCGCGATGGACGCGCCAACAATGCCGGTCGTCGCGGCCAAGAGTACCGACACGATTACCACGGTCAGCGCCAATCCGCCACGTAGGTTGGCCAGCAGCAGGCGCATGGCATCAAACATTCGCTCGGTAACCCCGGAGTCGTTTAGAAAGCGCGCCATGAGTATAAAAAGCGGTATCGCCACGAGTACGTAGTTATCCATGGCGTTACCATAGATATTGTTGATCAGCGTGCCCAACACCCGCTCACCGGGGCCTAAAAACGCGCCAATCACTGCTACACCACCTAACACAAATGCCAGTGGGTGGCCCATGAAAAGTCCCACCAGCAGGCCGCCAAACATCACCAGGGCGAGCAATTCAGGACTCAGGTTCATGCCGGGGCCTCCTGACGCAACTGTATAATAGCGCGCAGTACAATAGCGATGGCCTGCAGGAGCAGCAGCACTGCCGCCAGCACAATCACGCCTTTAATGGGATACACCGGAATCGACACCATACCGTAGGTGGTTTCGCCGCGGCTAAAAGCGCGCTCGAAAAACAGCCATCCGTACTTGAGCAGCATCCAGATAAAGGGCACAAAGAAAATCAAATACCCGAATAGAGTGAGCAGCGCCTGCTTTTTGCGCGATAACAGGCGCTTTAAAACGTCGACTTCTACATGGACGTGGTGGCGCAGACCATAAGCCGCCATCAGCATAAAGTGCGCCCCAAACAGCATTTTGGTGATATCAAATGCCCAGTCGCTGGGTCGGCCAAACAAGAAGCGCGAGGTAATGTCATAAAGCACGATAAGGGTAATGACGGCGATCAAGGGGGCTATCAGGCGTCCAAAGGCTTCGTTAATCGTATCAATGGCCTGGGCAATCGCATTCATGAAAGATCTCCGATCAGCACAACAAACGCCCCGGCATGGCCGAGGCGAAACATGAGCGCCTTACAGGCAGGCTTCGATCTCTTCCAATGACGGCAAATTATCCATGGTTCGGCTCATGTTGAAGGGGGCGGAAACGTCACGCCATGTCGCATAATCCTGCAAATAGGTAATCATGGAGTGATAGACCTTGGCATGATCGGGATTTTCACAGGCGCCTTGCACGATCACCTGATTGGTCACTTCCTGAATGCGTGCAAGATCTTCTTCTGAAAACTGGTTAATGGTCACCTCGGCATCAATAAACTTCTGGGTAGCCGCGTTGGACTCAAATTCAGACCAGGCCAGCGACCAAGCCATTGTGGCATCCGCGGCGATACGTAATTTCTCTTGGGTTTCCTCGGAAAGTGCATCCCAAGCATCTTTATTAATCATTACGCCAAAGACGCTGGCCGACTGATGCCAGCCCGGCGTGGCCCAGTTATCGGCGACTTCGGCGAAGCCTGCATTGTAGTCAACACCGGGTGTTGAGAATTCACCAGCGTCAATCACTCCGCGCTCTATCGCCTGGTAAATTTCACCCCCTGCAAGCGTTACTTGAGAGCCACCCAGCTGTTCCAGTACGCGCCCTTGGTCACGGCCTGAAAGACGCAAACGCTTGCCCTCAAGGTCAGCAATACTTGCAATGGGGGTGCGGCCCATAAATCCGGACTCGTTGTTAGTAATACCGTAGGGCAGATACATCATGTTGAACTGGCCATAAATATCTTCATAGAGTTCACGCCCGCCCCATTGCTGAATCCAGTTAAGGTAATCAACGCCGTTAAATAGGCTTGTAGTAGTGGCTAGTGGTGAAAAAGCAGGATTTAAGCCTGCCCAGTAACCTGGCCAATCGCCTGCAGCTTCTATGCTGCCGGTTTCAGTCGCATCAAACACTTCGGTGCCAGGCATCAGAGTGCCTCCGGCCCGGAAACTAATTTGTAGTTCATCACCTGCCAATTTATTCACCAGCTCAACCCAATGCTGGTCAATCTTGATGAGGTCAAGGTTGTCAGGCCATGTGGAAGTCATTGTCCACTGCTCTTGTGCTTGTGCTGTCGTAGCGAGTGCGGCTAACGTCACGCTTGCCGCCAGACTGGTAAGGCTGAATCGAGTGATCATTTTCATGTTATTTTTCCTGGTTGGCATAAGGCATTGTTAGTATTTGTTACCGTGATGCAGGAAAGCGTAGCTAAGAAGTTGACGCGTACGTAAAGTGGCGATGCTTCAAGAGTAAGTTAGCATACTCTCCCCGCTGCGGCGCAATATCAGTAAGCCAAGTAAATAAACACTCAATTTTTCATTTATTAAGACAATATTTTATTTTAAATCAATTGCTTGCTGTTTTTGTTTGCACATTTTGTAAAACGTGTTGAGGCTATAAACGTTGAAAATTGATATTTTGTTCAACCAAAGTCTTAACCAAGGGGCGTGTGCCAGGAGTCGTGATGCCAGGGTTGTCATCACCAGCCAGATTGACGAGAACGTTAAGCATGATTAGTGAGCGGCCAGTTCAAACACTAGTTACCCATTCCAGGCGGCTGGAGAGGAGGCGTTGGCGTCAACTGGTATGGCTAGTCGGTAGGCCTTGCGAATGCCGTGCTCACGCGCATCGTCTATGGCAGGCTGCTAACTGGACAGCACCTTTATGGGTTGCTCATCAGGCCGATGATGTGCCCGTTGCGCCCTGGATAACGCCCCGTAAGGCGCGCACGCGTTTAGGTGCAGAGCATCAGCTCATCGTGCTGGATGCCAGTGGTGAGGCGGGCTTTGATCCTGACGCGCTAGGCGCGCTGGCAGGCACGTTGATAGCGGGAGGCTTGCTGGTGCTTATTACTCCCAAGCCTTGGGGTCGTCATCCGGACCCGGATTACGCGCGTTTTGCTGACCACCCTTGGCACTGGGAGCAGTTAACGTCGCACTATCTGGCGCGATTGGCTCGCCTGCTTCATGAGCGTACAGATGTTATCCCTTGGCATGCCCCAGGAGTGCCAAAGCTTCCCCGTTTACCCGCCAGCACGAATTGTCCACAGAGCGTTAGCGATAGCGCGTGTCTCACGGCGGATCAATCGGCTATCGTTGCCCAGCTTGTACGTTTGAAGCGCCGCCGCCCAGTGGTGATTACCGCTGATCGTGGGCGGGGTAAAAGTGCCGCGCTTGGGATCGCTTGCGCACGCCTTTTAGAAAATGGAACCTCGAATATCATTGTGACAGCTCCCAGGTTAAGCGCCGTGGAGAGTCTGTTCGCTCGGCTTGAAGCCCTGTGCCCTGACGGAGCGCGCATCGCCCCAGGGCGCTTTCAACTCGCAGATAACCGCGAGCTGAGCTTTTTGCCCCCGGATGTACTGACCGAGCACGTTGCGGCCAAACAGTTGGGAGGCGATGGCAGCTATTTAATGGTGGATGAAGCCGCGGCGATTCCTGCTGCCTTGTTAGGCCAGTGGCTGGCGGCGTTTCCGCGTATTGCGTTTGCGACCACCGTTGATGGCTACGAAGGTTCAGGGCGAGGGTTTGCCTTGCGCTTTAAAGACGTATTGACCCGGCTGACGCCGCAATGGAAAGCCTTGACGCTGGACACCCCCATTCGCTGGAGTGCCGGTGATCCTCTTGAAGCCGCGATCAACCGGTTGCTGCTACTCAAGGCGCCTTTGCCAGCCTTGGGGCAACGTGACAATTACGCGGATAACTCATATACACTCGAACGTGCCTGCCTTGCCCAGGAGGAAGCTGCTCTTGAAGCGCTGTTTGGCCTGTTGGTGCAGTCTCACTACCGGACCTCTCCAAGTGACGTGCGTCAGCTGTTAGACGGACCCGGAACCACGCTGCGTCTACTGGGGCACAAACATGCCCCTCAAGCGGTTCTGGTGGCACGAGAAGAGGGCGGTTTTGATGCCTCGCTTGCCGAGCAAGTCGCACGGGGCGAGCGCCGCCCGCAAGGGCATTTGATGGCGCAGTCGCTGGCCGCCCACATGGGCAGCCGTACAGCACTGACCGCCCGTTGGCGGCGTGTCGTGCGTATCGCCACTCATCCAGAGCGCCGCCGGGAAGGCCTGGGGCAACAGCTTATTGCCGAGGATGTTCAGGAGGCCGCGCAGCAAGGCATTGCGCTTTATGGCGCCACCTTCGGCGCCGAAGCGTCGCTACTACGCTTCTGGCTTGCCCAAGGGTTTCAGCCCGTGCGGCTGGGCATCACCCGTGAAGCGGCTACCGGGGAATTTGCGGTGATGGTTGCCAAAGCGCTGAACGTTGAGGGGCGCGCGGTACTGCATTCGTTAACGGCAGGGTTCAGCGCAGCGCTGCCCAGCTTGCTGGCCTTTGAATTAACCACGCTGCCCGCCGAGGTAGTCACACTGTTACTACGCGGGCTGCCTTCTGCACCGCTAACCGCAAAGGAGCGCCAAGCCATCAACGATGTCGCCTATGCGCATCGTGACCCGGCGCTGGCGCGGCCTGCGCTACAAGCGCTGGCGCGAGAAGCCAGCCACGTGCCCTCATCAGGCATGGCAACCGCGCATCACCAACTGGCGGCGTGGGCCTTTCAAAACCAGCCTTTAGCCGCTGCGCATAATGCGTCCGTTCGTGCACTACGCCAAGCGGTGGGGCAGGTGGCATCAATGCATGCTTTTCCCTCGTCGCCTTGAGGAGTAAAGTGGGTCGGTTACCGATAATGAAGAGCTTTTATGAACGCACATTTAGACGCGTTAACGCCGCCTATCGTTTGGCGCCATTTTCGTACGCTGTGTAATACGCCGCGCCCTTCTGGCCAGGAAGCTGCGTTGGTCGCGATACTAGAAGCCTGGGCCGATGCTCAAGGGCTTGCTCACGACCGCGATAGTTTTGGCAATTTACGCATTTGTAAGCCGGCATCACCTGGTTGTGAACACGCCCCAGGGGTTATTTTGCAGGGCCATCTGGATATGGTGGCCCAGGCCAATGCTGACAGCGCCCATGATTTTTCGCGTGATCCAATAAGCACCTACGTCGCCGATGGTTGGCTGCATGCTGAGGGTACGACGCTCGGGGCTGACAACGGAATGGGCGTAGCGGCTATTCTTGCCGTGCTAGAGGATGCAGAGCTTACTCATGGCCCGCTTGAAGCGCTGTTTACTCTGGAAGAAGAGACCTCAATGGGAGGCGCGCTGAACCTGGCAGAGAACTGGCTGAAAGGCTCATTGCTGCTTAACCTGGACAGTGAAGACCGCGGTGAAGTGTATATCGGCTGCGCGGGCGGTGGCGATGTGGTGGTGGATGCCCAGCTACCCGTTGCCAAGCTACGCGACGATGAGCAACTGGTCGAGATTGCACTGACAGGCCTTAAAGGCGGCCATTCAGGCATGGATATCCACAAGCCGCTGGGCAATGCCAATCGCCTGCTGGTGCGTGCGCTGCGTACCCTTGAGGGGTTTGATGGGCGGCTGGTTAGCTACCACGGCGGCACGCTGCGTAATGCGATTCCTCGTGAAGCGTTTGCTCAGCTGGCCTTGCCCGCTGACGAAATGGATGCCGCCTTCGACGCGCTAAAAGCGCTGGAAAGTACCCTGCGTGCCGAGCTTGGTAGTGGCGATAGCGGTCTGGTGCTGACGGCAACGCGTGCGGTGAATAATGCGTCAGTAGACCCGCTAACCCTGGACGCCAGTGCCATGTTGGTGGCCGCGCTTCACGCAGCGCCCTGCGGCGTCGAGCGCATGAGCGCTGATGTGCCCGGTGTTGTTGAAACGTCCAATAATCTGGGCGTACTCAGCCTGAAAGAGGGCCGTTTGCATCTGTGTGCGCTGGTGCGCTCCTTGCACGATACCGCAATGATCGCTTTGGCCGACCGTTTTGAGGCACTGTTTGGGTTGATTGGCGCACGTGTCCGTGTCGAGAATAGCTACCCCGGTTGGGCGCCGAATCCTGGCAGTGCGCTGTTAGCGATTTTTAACAAACGCCATGCCGCGCTGTTTGGGAAAGAGCCCGCTGTTAAGGTCATTCATGCGGGGCTTGAGTGCGGTATTCTGGGCAGTAAATATCCCCACCTGGATATGATCTCGTTTGGCCCGCTGATTCGTGGAGCTCACTCCCCGGATGAGCGGGTGGAGCTTGCATCGGTCGATGAGTTCTGGCGTATGCTGCGCGCGTTGATGGAAGACCTCGCTCAGAAAGGCTAGTCTCAGCTAAACAAAAACGGCACCGCGAGGGTGCCGTTTTTTGCATCTATCGCTAAGAAGAGCGCGTATCACTTACCGAGATAGGCGTTCAGCATCCAGATGGTTTTTTCCTGCTCGCGAATGTAGTCGCTGGCTAGTGAGGCTGTCCCTTCATCATCAGCGTCAGAGGCGAGTGAGAGCACTTCGCGCTGAAGCTCAATCAGGACCTGGTATCCTTTGATAATGCCGTTAACGCAGGCTTTGCCGTCGTGTACGTCTTTATCTTCCTGAATATGCGAAAGCGTGGCGTAGTCACTGTAGGCATGTACCGGCTTGTGACTCAGGGTGAGGATACGCTCGGCGACTTCATCTACCTTGGTCAGCAGGTCCGTGTAAAACTCTTCAAACTTGGCGTGCAGTTCAAAAAAGTCGCTACCCTTCACGTTCCAGTGGTAGCCGCGCACGTTCATGTAAAAAATCTGATAGTTCGCCAGCAGGTGGTTGAGTTTCTCGGCAAGCTGGCTGGCACTGCCTTCATGAAGGCCGATGCTATTGGTATCGGTCATGCTGTCTCTCCTTGTTGGAGCCGTGTAGCACGGCTATCAAATCGTTTGATTAGCATAAAACGCTGCTGGAACATTGCAAAACAGGTTTTTTGCATCGTACTCATAGCGTTATGACATTACCGTGACGGCAACACCGCCCGGTTTTAATAACTGGATCTTAAAACGGAGCATGTATCGACGTGGCTTTCACGAATGCTGCCTAACAACAGTAATGCTGCCGTTCGAGATGTTTTTCAAGGGGCCGTCGGGGTTAACCATAAACGAATAATTGTTTCACAGCGTGCCGCCAGCAACTCGGCTGTTCTGGGTAAAGCCTGTTCCAGTGTCATGGGACCATCGGCCAAGGCAAAGGCAGCGGTTACACCTTCATCAAGACAGGCTTGCCAGCCATCGCCCAAGCTGCCCGCTAAAATAACCACTGGTTTACCCAAGCGCTTGGCCGCACGGGAAACGCCAATGGGTGTTTTGCCCGACATGCTTTGTCCATCCAGGCGTCCCTCACCGGTAATGATCAGGTCAGCGTTATCGAGCAGAGTGGGCATATTCGCGTGCTGCATAATCAATTCGATGCCCGGTTTTAGCGTCGCGTTAAGAAACGCGCTGGCTGCAAACCCCATTCCGCCTGCGGCACCTGCGCCGGGCAGGTCTCGGTAGTCCTGCGCCAACGTGCTGGCGCAAATGTCGGCAAAGCGGGCAAGCGCCAAGTCAAGCTGAGCTACCTCTTCAGGGGAGGCGCCTTTTTGAGGGCCAAATACCGCACTGGCGCCCCGTTCACCCAGCAGTGGGTTATCCACATCCACCGCTGCTTCCACGTTGAGTGAGGCCAAGCGTGGGTCCAGCCCAGAAATATCCAGCGATTCAAGGCCTGCAAGCGCAGCACCGCCTGGCGCAAGTGGCTTGCCATGTGCATCCTGAAACCTGGCGCCCAGGGCTTGTAGCATGCCAGCACCGCCATCGTTGGTGGCGCTTCCTCCTAGCAGTAGCAGTACGTTTTCGGCGCCCTGGTTAAGCGCTGCGAGAAATAACTCGCCTACCCCAAAGGTGGAGGTTTGTAGCGCGTTGCGCTCTTGAGGGCTTAAGTGTTGTAATCCGCTGGCTTCTGCCAGTTCGATAAACGCGGTACGCTGTTCGCTAAGCCAACCCCAGGCGGCATCGCGGGGTCGTCCAAGTGCATCGTGAACCGTTTGATAGCACCGCTTGGCACCGGTTGCGGCAATTAATGCATCCAGACTTCCTTCGCCACCATCAGCCAACGGGCAGCAGTGTGTTTGCGCGCCGGGGACCGCACTACGTACGCCTTTAGCCATCGCCTTGGCTGCTAATTCAGCGCTTAGGGCGTCTTTAAAACTATCGGGGCAAAGCAGGATATTCATCGCACAATCTCCGCAAATGACGGTCTCTAATCTATTGTAATGATGAGAGGAGCTTAACGCGCTGCTTGCTGATAGACCAGTTGCTGATAGACCCGTTGTGATCATCGCTCGAGGATCTAACATGAAGTCGATACCGATTAGCTTAACCTGCCTGCTGGCGCTGGCTGGCTGCCAGGTGACGCCAGACCGTCTGCCCCAGGCCGAGCCTGCCCCCTCAGCGGCCTGCTATTTTTCTAACAGTGCTGAAAGAGACTCCCAGGAAGTGCTTCGCCAAAGCGTTGCGCTGCTCACCGAATCGGGATTTGAACTGAATTCGACGGATGCGACGTTAGGCCTGGTCACTGCTAGCCGCACCCAAGCGCTGCGTGGCTATTACGATCCTTATGATAACGCCTACGGTTATGGTCGCGGCATACGTGCCTTCGGCGGGTTTGGATTGGGAGGCGGCGGCGGTATCGGCATCGGAATGGGCTTTGGGGGCGGGCTGCAACAGCAGCCAGTCGAGGTCGAACGGGTCTCACTCCTGATCCACGACGACCATATTCGTATCTCGCGCGATATCCGCCGCTTCGACCATCTGGGCGATATGCGGGAGTCGTACAGTGCGAGCAACGATGATTTTTGTCAGCGCTTTCAAACGGCGCTTGAGCAATACAGGATGCCAACCGGGAGAGGGTTATGAGGCGAGGCCGTTGGGATATCAGGTGGGTAGGCGTGATGCTTTTGAGTACATGGCTTACCGGCTGCGCAACGACGTCGCCGTCTGTCCCGCGTGAGCTTGTCTATCCAGCCTCGGTCGATACGACGTTTCGAAGTGCTGTTGAGCTGATGATGAAGCAAGGGTACGTGATACGCCATGCCGATTTGACCCTGGGGCGTGCAGAAGCCTCGCTAGCCCGCTGGCCTGAATACCGTTTGCAACTGCAGGTGAGTGAAGCCGGGAGTGGTAGCCAGGTGAGTGTCATGGCTTGGCGTGGCAATCAACCATTGGCGCCTTATTTATTGGATCCGTGGCTAGTGGATTTACAAGCAACGTTGGGATTAGCACCGTGAAGCAGTGTGGTGATCAAAGAGTAAGTACTTTTTATAGCGGCAAATGTTGGGCGCTGGGCGCTGGATTGATCGGCTTGCTGATGAGCCCGCTTGCAACCGCACATCCGCATGGCTGGATTGATTTCAGTATCCGAGTCATGACCGACGAGGAGGGCGTTGTGCGCGGGTTGCATCACGCATGGCGGATGGACCCTTTTTATAGCCTGGTGGTGTTTGAAGAGCTCCAGCATGTGGATGGCGTTAGCCTGGAGGTTGGGCTTGACCGGTTAGGCACTGAAATACGCGATAATCTTGCGGGTCAGCACTACTTTACAGACGTTCGTCTGGATGGCGAGCCGTTGGCATTGGGCGAGGTAACCGAATACACGGCCAGGGAGCATGACGGGCGGCTTAGCTTTACGTTTATCCTCCCGCTACAAACGCCCCAACCCTTGGCGGGCCACGTGCTTGATTATCAAATATACGATCCAACGTATTATATCGAGATGGTTCATGAGTCAGAAAATAACCAGCCTAAAGACGACGCCTTGGTGCTGCACGGGGAACCTGCCTGCGAGCTAAGCATCTTAATCGCCGAACCTGACCCTGAGCTGGTCCTGCAAGCTGCTCTGCTGGACCAGGATGAGGAAGCCGAACCAGGGCTTGGACGGTTTTTTGCCGAAACAGGGCGTGTTGATTGCCGCTAATCACAAGCTGCAGACCCGACGAATTCTATGAATGTATGAAATAAGGTAGTGCTTTATGCGATCACTCGTTATGCGCAGGCCCATTATGCTGATTGCGCTATTAGCACTTGCTGCTGGGGCAGTGATATTTTTATGGGAAGGGGGATTACAGGGCACAAGCTACCAGATGCTGGCTTGGCAGCGGAGCTTTAACCGCTCGCTCACGCTGGCGATTACCGAGCTTGCCCGCGAACCTTCTCAAGCCACCTGGTGGGTATTATTGAGCGTCAGTTTTGGTTACGGCGTTTTTCACGCGGCAGGGCCTGGGCACGGGAAGGCGGTGCTGGCAACGTATCTGGCCTCTCATGGTGGCGCCGTGCGACGCGCGCTAGGACTTTCGTTTGCCGCGTCGCTGTTGCAAGGCGTGACTGCCATCGTCATGGTGGCCATTCTGGTGCACGGCCTGGGGTGGCTAACGCGTCAGGCCATGGGCAGTGTTGTTTGGGTTGAGCAGGCCAGTTTTTTACTCATAACGCTATTGGGTGTTTGGCTATGCGTTCGGGCTTACAAGCAGCTGCGCCGCGCTTATCAGCCTATTGCGTTTTATCCGGTTCAGCACGACCACGGCAATGGCCATCATCTCCATCACGACCACAGTCATGGCCACCACCACCACCACCACCACCACCACTGCTGTGGCGGCGCGCATCATATCGAACCCGAGCAAGCGTTGGATTGGCGTACCGCCATCATGACGGTCGGTGCGATTGGTATGCGTCCTTGCAGTGGCGCGGTACTTTTACTCGGCGCCGCCAGCCTATTGGGGCAGTTTTATATTGGCGTTTTATCGGTACTGGCCATGTCGTTGGGTACAGGAATGACGGTGTCGGCGTTGGCGCTTGCCAGCGTGTTTGCACGCCGCTGGGCAACGCGGCGTTTAGCCAGGCAGCAGCACGCTTCTCAGTCGGCGCATAAAGTGGTGGGCTGGGCGGCGCTTGCCGGCGGCATATTGATTGTTCTATTGGGCGTTATGCTTGTCACGACGAGTGTTTCTCAACCTGCCGGGGCGCCCTTGCTTGGCGAGCCGCCCGCAAGGCAAAGCAGCCCGCTTTTAAGGCCCTGACAGCAGCTAAGCGTTTAAGCGGTCAATATGCGCAATAAGTTGATCGCGCAGGTCGGCAAGTGACTCCAACTCATACGGTTCGGCGCTGCCATTGCCCCATACCGGCGCAGGCCAAGTGGCATCAGCTTGGTGGCGCACGACCACGTGGATATGCAGCTGTTTGACGACGTTGCCCAAGGTGGCGATATTCAGTTTATCGCCCTCGAAGAGGGTTTTCATCACGCTGCCCAGTTGGGTGGCTTCCCGCCATAGCTGGGCCTGGTCAGGCTCGGAAAGCTCAAATACTTCGCTGATATTATTCAGCCGAGGCACCAGAATCACCCAAGGATAGCGCGCATCATTCATTAACAGCACACGGCAAAGTGGCAGGTCGGCGATGGGGAAGGTGTCAGCGTCCAGACGTTGGTCGAGAGTGAAATCGTTCAAAGAGCGCGCTCCAGGTAGTCTTCAATGGTGTATATGATAGCCGATGCTTTGGGTAGATGACGCGGTGTAGGGAGCAACCTTCGGGAAAACAGGCGAAATTACCCAAACACTGTTACGCTAAAAGTACCCCTTGGAAAGGGTAGGCGCTACCAGAGGCGCTGTTGCTAGACACGTTAAGGAGAACTCAAATGAAAAAGCTTTTAGCGACTGGTTTTATTCTACTTATGACAGCAGGCGCGTTGGCCGGTTGTAACACGGTGGCTGGCGCAGGCCAGGATGTGGAAAGAGGCGGCCAGGCCGTTCAGGACGCCGCAAGCTAAGGTCCATGAACCCTTGACGATGTTGAGTGGGCCAGGCAATTGCCTGGCCCACTGTGTGTTTGGCCTGCAGGTTAATAATCATTCGGGGTAGGTTTATGAATACGTGGCGATCCACTTATGGGTTTCAGTACATGAAATTATTAGCCGCCAGCGGCGGCATTATTCTGCTTTCTGCATGCGCTGCCGGTTCTGACACGGCTAGAACGTCGGGTTCGGGCGATCAAAATGGCCAACCGGTATCCATGGACAGCTGCGATACCGCCTCAATTCGCTACGCCATAGGCGAGGCCTTCGATGAAGCGAACGTTTCGCAGTTGCAAAGCGAAAGTCAGTCGCGCCAGGTGCGCGTGCTACGTCCAAGCGATGTGGCCACTATGGACCACCGGCCGGACCGCTTGAATATCCATGTTGATAGTAATGAAACGGTCGAAGCTTTACGCTGCGGTTAGCGCAATATCAGCACTACACAAGCGGCGGTGAGCACTCCCATGGTGACGTTAAATATTCGCCAGGCACCGTCGCTTTTAATCCAATGACCGATCGCCATGCCAAACCCCGCCCATAGCGCCAAACAGGGGAAGGCAACCAGCTCTACAAAACCCACCAGGATTAACGCGTTTGCAACGGTTGAACCCTGATCAGGAATAAACCCCGCGATTAACGCAAGCCCCATGACCCACGCCTTGGGATTGGCGAATTGAAACGCGGCGGCCTGCCAGAAGGTAAGGGGTACGCTGTGTGCCTTGCTCTTTAAATCAGGCGGTGGCGCGCTGGCAATTTTCCATGCGAGGTAGAGCAAGTAAGCACTGCCTAACCAGCGCAGGGCGAACTGTAGGGAAGGATAGCGCTCAAACAGCACGCCTAACCCCAAAGCAATACTGAAAAACAGCAAAAAGCAGCCGCCGACAATACCCACCATATGTGGCAGCGTGCGTTTAAAGCCAAAGTTGGCGCCTGACGCGGTCAACATAATGTTATTAGGGCCGGGCGTTAGGGTCATCGACATCATGTAAAGGGCGGCTGGCCCAAGAATAACCCACTGACTATTCATAACGATCCTTCCAACGCTGGCGATTCACCTGCTCTTTAAGCATTTCAAGCATATCGTAAAGCACCAATTCTGTGATTCGTTGGCTGCCTTCATCGACGGTCAGCCAGCTGTTAAAGCCGCTCTCTGCGGTGCGTTCAACCACTTGCCTAAACTCGGGAGAATGGATACCCAGCGCAAGCTCATCCACTAACCGTTGGGCAACGCCGCTAATAGATGCCTGCATGGCATTCGTGGCGGTTTGGCCCATCGGCAGGCGGTGCAAGCGCTGAATCTCGGGGCTTTCACGTAGCGTGCGGCTTACAAGTTCATCAATGGCTTGCATCGCGTGCGTGCGATTTTGTTGGTACGCCTCGCCCACGGTACTTTCCAGACGCTGCACAATTTCACTAATCAACTGCTTTTTGCGCGGCATGATGACTCGGTCGACCACCCGCTCAGTTAGCGAGTCGCTGGACAGAATTTGCTGCTGTACATTGCCCAAAAGCCGTAGCGCGATACGATCAGAAAGTTCTTCAAGCAGGATATCGTAATATTTAAAGAAAAATTGATATATCGACCAGTGAGTAATATTAATAAGCCGCAGACGATGTAAGCGATGAAGTAATGACACCACACGCAGTATTCTGAGTAGGCGAAAACCGCTTAATGGAATACAGCCCAGAACGTCATACCAGTGCACAAAGGGGTAGAAAAACCAGCGATGATAGCGCCTTTCGGCTACGGCGACGGTCCAGCCCAGCAGAACATCGGCAACAAAAAAAGCGACAAAGAACAGATCAATCGTAAAAAAGCGGCTATGGACTTGGGTATCATAAAATGTATAAAAGGCGGGTGCCAGGCCTGCAATGGCCTGGTTAACAGGCTCGATTAAAAACAGTGAATCAAACAGCAAAAGCCCTAAATTAAGCACCACCGCGATGAGAATCAGTAAATCCCAGCCAATATGAGCGTACTCAACGGGCTTGGGCAATTGTGGGTAGCGCCGTCTGGTGGGCATGAAACCTCCTTGTGAATGGGTATTAAAGCAGCATCAAGCGCTTAGCCCACCTGATTCGGCCGCTGCCTGCGACGCCTCGTAATATCCGGGTTAGCCTATTAAGCCTGCGCCTGACAGTTTTAAGCCTGCGCCTGATAGTGCTGCTGGGTAAGTTTTTCTTCCTGCTCTGCCTGTTTACGATGCTTTTTTCGCAGTGCTGCTTTTTCAAAACGGAGCTGTTGAATAGGGGTGGTAAGCGTCAAAGGGGGAACGCTGGCGGGTTTTCCGTCAGGGTCCACCGCGACCATGGTGAGGTAGCAACTGTTGGTATGGCGGATGAGCTTATTACGGATATCTTCGGCGACCACCTTAATGCCGATCTCCATTGAGGAGCGACCAACATGGTTAACGCAGGCCAAAAAAGTGACGAGTTCGCCCACGTGAATGGGCTGTTTAAATAGCACCTGGTCGACGGAAAGGGTGACGACATAGTGGCCCGAATAGCGGCTGGCACAAGCGTAAGCGACTTCATCCAGTTTTTTAAGAATAGCGCCCCCGTGTACTTTACCGCTGAAGTTCGCCATATCGGGCGTCATTAGTACGGTCATTGACAGCTCATGCTGTCCTGGTAAGGCCGTGTGTGCGGCATCTGACATAACGTGTCCTTGGTTAACGCTGCCCGCCCTGTGGGGCGGGCAGATAAAAGCTTAGAACCAGACCAAGCCTATGGAAATAATCACCCCGGTGACAAACAGCTGAATCAGGCAGAAGCCCATAATATCTTTGGCTTTTAGGCCAGCGATGGCAAGCACCGGCAGCGCCCAGAAAGGTTGCAGCAAGTTAGTCCAGGCATCGCCCCAGGCAACGGCCATGGCCACCCGTGAGATATCGGCACCCAGCGCCTGGGCCGCTGGCAGCATCACGGGCGCTTGCACTGCCCACTGGCCGCCGCCGGAAGGCACAAACAGGTTAACAATGCCGGCGCTAATAAACGACCAAAAGGGCAGCGAGGTTGCTGTCGCAAACGAGATTAGCCACTCCGACATGCTTTGGGCCAAGCCTGACTGCACCATAATGGCCATAATGCCGGCATAAAACGGAAACTGAATAACGATGCCAGCGCCACCCTTAATGGCTTCGTTAAGGCTAATAAGCAAACTGCGTGGCGTGCGATGAAGTACGATAGCTAAAAACAGAAACAGAAAGTTCACGATATTCAGGTTTAAACCGCCGCCCCGAAGAATAAAGTGATCAAGCAGATACAAAAGCCCCGGCACGCCCACCAGTAGCGAAAGTACCAGGCTATTTTCGAGTTTTTCCGCCGGGCGGGTAATACGCTCCTTCGGCGCGGGGGCATCTTCAAGCAGCTTGCTATCGACATACACACTGTCTTTTTCGTCGGGCAGCATTAACCGATTAACCAGTGGTACCGCGATAAACAGACACACAACAATCGCCAGGTTAAAAAAGGCGAAGATCGTTGAGCCGGTGCCAATCACGCCAATCGCATCGGCAGTGAAGTGTCCTTCGGTGGCGATAGTCAGCGGCACGGAACCCGCAAGGCCACCGTGCCACACGATGAAGCCCGAGTAGGCACTCGCCACGAGCAAGCGGTAATCCACGCGTACCAACCGAGCTAACTCCTTGGCAAACAGTGCCCCCACCACCAGGCCAAATCCCCAGTTAATCCAGCTGGCCACAAGCGAGACCAGCGTCACCAGGATAATCGCGCCACCGGCACTTTTTGCCGTTCCGGCAAGCTTTTGCAGGATACGCTTCACGGGTGGTGAGCTTGCCAGCATAAAGCCGGTTACCAGGACCAGCAGCATTTGCATCGAGAAGGTTAACAAGCCCCAAAAGCCGTCTCCCCACATGCGCATCACCGCAAGGGGCGTTTGGCGCTCCACGGCAATGGCGGCAGCGGCCGCCACGATCGTCAGTAGCAAAACAAAAATATACGGGTCGGGTAGATAACGCTCAACCAGCTTAACCGCTGGTTTCGATATCATTTTTAGCATGGCAAGCTCTCTTGTTTGTTATAGGAAGTACATGGCTAATATACGGCGATGCGCCATGGCTTTCACATTTAAAGACGTACTTTAGAACGATAGCGCAGCTAGCCAATAACGGGAGGACGGGTTTAAACGCTTATTGCCAACGCGAGTGCCGGTAGCGTCGATAGTAACCAATCAATACACCCGAGCGCACCGTAATAAACAGGGTAAAAGCGAACCATAAGCCATGATTGCCTAGCCCTTGGGTCAGCCACCAGGCCGGCAGGTAAACCAGCATGGCGATAAAGATACTATTACGCATTTCACGCACGGCGGTAGCACCAATAAATACGCCATCCAGAAGATAGCTCCAAACGGCAATCAGCGGCATCACCACCATCCACGGAAGGTATAACGCGGCGGCAGTGCGTACTTCGTCAAGCCCGGTTAAAAGTGCCACCAACTGATTGCCGCCAAGGGCAAACCCCAGTGAGGCACCGGCCGCTGTCCAAAAGGAGAATTGGGCTGCCCTGCGAACAATGAGTGAAAGCTCCTGCCAGTCACGGCGACCAAAGGCGCGACCCACCAGCGATTCTGCCGCGTGGGCAAAGCCATCCAGGGCGTAGCTGGTGAGCATAATAAATTGCAGTAGCACCGCATTGGCGGCCAGCACCGTATCGCCTTGGCGCGCCCCTTGAGCCGTAAAGAAGGCCATGACGAACAGCAAGCCAAGCGTGCGTACAAACAGGTTGGCGTTGATATTGAAAAGGGCCGTATAGGCCGACAGTGCCAGCAGGTGTACACGCGATAAATGCCCAGAAAGCGTTTTAAGTTGGCGCGTCACCAAATAGCCGCCAAACGCTAGTGCACTGTAGTCGGCAATAACGCTTGCCCAGGCAACGCCATTGCTGGTCATGCCCAGGCCCACCACAAACCACAGGTCGAGCACGATATTGACGCTGTTGGTCAGCAACAAAATCATCAGCGTAACGCGAGAGTTTTGTTGGCCTAAAAACCATCCCAATATTGCATAGTTGGCCAACACGGCTGGCGCCGACCATAGGCGTATTTCGGCATATTCACGGGCCAGCGGCGTAGCTACCTCGCTACCGTCCAGCAACCAAAGCCCCAGGGAAATAAGCGGTGACGAGAAAAGAATCAGCAGTGCACCAATCGCCCCAGCAATGATCAGCGATTGGCCCAGTAACAGGCGCACATCGCTATCACTTTCACGGCCGATAGCCTGAGCGACCAGCCCGGTGGTGCCCATGCGCAAGAAACCAAAGCCCCAGTAAAGAAAGCTGAAAAGAGTGGCGCCCAGCGTCACCGCCGCCAGATAACGTGAATCGGGCAGATGCCCAACCACCGCAGTATCGACCAGACCCAGCAGCGGGACGGTAATATTGGAAAGGATAATTGGCCATGCGATGGCCCATATACGCACGCGATCGTCGCTTAGGCAGCAGTAATAATGCGGTACTTCTCTAACAGCTGCTGCTGCGTTTCCTTGCGTGCCGGGTCAAGCGGAATACAGTCTACCGGGCAAACCTGCTGGCACTGTGGCTCATCGAAATGGCCAACGCACTCGGTGCACAGGTTTGGATTGATGATGTAAATCTCTTCGCCGGGCGAGATAGCATCGTTCGGACATTCGGGCTCGCAGACGTCACAATTAATGCATTCATCGGTGATCATCAGTGCCATGGGCATACCTCGCAAATGGCTGGCACACCCGGGAATAGCGGCAAGAAATACCCGAGTGTTTTACTCAACAATGTTAGTGGTTACGTAGTGTAGTGCTTACGCAAGGCTTCTGCGACCTGGGAAGGTACCAGTGGTGAAATATCGCCGCCCAATTTGGCAATTTCACGCACAATCGTGGAGGAAATATACGAGTTTTCTACGCCAGGCGTTAGAAAAACGCTTTCCAGCTCCGGGTTTTGAGCGCGATTCATGTTGGCAAGCTGAAGTTCGTACTCAAAATCGGATGCGCCACGCAGACCACGTAAAATGATGGTGGCGCCTTGCTCGTGCATAAAGGTCGTCAGCAGATTGGAAAAACCCACTACTTCAACGTTGGAAAGCGACGCACAGACGTCTTTAGCCAAGGACATGCGGGCTTCTAAATCAAGGCTTGGCCGCTTGCCGGGGCTGGCTGCTACGGCAATGATGACCTTCTCGAACATCCTCGCGCCACGCGCTATAAGGTCCATGTGACCGTTGGTAATCGGATCAAAAGTGCCAGGGTACACGGCAATATTGACGCGTGGCGTGTTCATTCCGAGGGCTCCTCGTTGATGCTACCAAAGGGGTTATCACTGGTAAGTGATACCGCCTGGGCATAGCCTGGAATATGAATGCGGTCAGCGTGAATATCCAGCTCCGGCCCTTCCAGCACCTCTTCGCCAAACTGATAGCGCGGCGCATAGTGGCCTCTATCCGCTTGAGCCAGATAGGCATCTGCCTGGGCGCGTACGGTTTCACGACGCGTTTTCCAAGCATTGATGGCATCGGCGCCATGGCGCTGGAGCAACAGGCGCTCAGTAACATCGGGTGAAAGCACCACGCCGGTGGCGTTATTGCCGCCAAAGCCCTTGGCATTAATAAAGGCAGCATCTGCCTTAAAGGCGATAGGGGGTTGGAAAAAACGCAGCCGGTCGGCGTAGACATCGTCAGCCACTTCATTAAGCGTGGGGATGCCGGGCAATATGTCATGGGCAAAACTGCCGAGCGCGCTTACCAGCTGGTCGCCCGCTGCCGAGCCTTGGGAGTGGCCAATAAATGACTTGATGGCGACGACTGGCCAGTCGGTAATGCCATTCGCACGGGCAATTTCATCCAGCACATGGGACTCAGTCGTGCGGTTTTTCGGCGTGCTGGTGCCGTGGGCATGCAGAAAACTGCGCTCTCTTAGTGCTTTTTCGCCTAACAGGTCACGCACCAGCGATGCGGCCTTGCCCAGGGTAATGTAATTGCCAATACCTGGTGCGGAAATCGAGCGTTTAAAGCCGTCTGCGTTGACAAAGACATCCGGTACCGAGCCCAGAATGTCTGCGCCCAGCTCAAGCGCCAACGAGTCATCCATTAACAGGATAAACTGGCTGGCTTCTGCCATGGTAAAACCACAGTTAAGCGCAAACGGTCGGCTGGCGCGCTGGTAATCCGCATCTGTTAATAGCTCCAGAGCATCCAGCGCTTTTAAGCTAGCGTCGTCTGCCAGGGCGCCCATCGCGCGAAAGCCTTCAATAATTTCCGGGGTGATCGGCGCATCAGCGGTGCCTACCATGACCACTCTGCGTCGCCCCGAACGAATATCTTCAGTACCCAAGCGCAGGTTATAGAGAAAACTGGCGCAGGCGCCTAATACCGCCCCGGTACTGCCAACGCTACCCAGCACATAGGCATTTAAAAAGTCGGCGGGCATTTGCCCGTACCCTAACGGCATCTGTTTTGAGGTGGCGCGTTGACCGCTCACCAGGCTCTTCATCAAGCCGCCCCAGCCAGCATCATCCAACTGACCAATGGAGTTGCCTGCATAAACTGCGATGTGGTCAGGATTAAGCGTTTGGCGCAGCGTCTCCCAGGATAAACCGCTGGCACCCAGGCAGTCGCTGGCGCCAAAAATCGCCATCGAGAGTCCGCGAGGGTGATGCACGCTGCGGTACAGGCTTGCCGGTTCAAAACCGTGAGGAAGCTGCGCGGCTGCACATACCTTGGGGCGCTGAGCGTCGGGCAGCAGCGTCTCAAAAACGCCTGCCGGTACAGTGACCTCTACTTCACGGGCGCCCAGTTCGCGGACCTGCCAGTTTTCCGGTAAATTTTCCGGAAGCTGGCGGCGGCGCAGCGTAAAGCGCAGCGGCTCGCTCAACTGAAGGCTGGCCTGACGATTGGCAGGCAGCCCCGGCTCCAGGAACCTGGGGTCCTCGTTGCGGCGAACCAATGTGTGGTTAAGCACCTGATCACGTAACGACTGAGCAGGCGAGTTTACGGGCTGGCCTGCGCGATCGTGCCACCCTTTTTCGGAGTGCTCGACAAGCTGCATAAGGGCCGCCAGGCCCTCCAGGGTCTGGCGCTGCTGGTCAGCGGGAAGGGCATCAAGCACGGTACGACGGAAGGCCTGATGGCCTGAGGTCCTGCCGGCGGGATTGATGCCGCCCATGCCGACAATCACCGGTAAGTGTGACAAGCCGGGTTCCTCGTGGTGCGGTGGTTTTTAATAACAGTTATCGCCAATGGCAGGGTAAAAAGTACGCGGCCATTGAGCTTAATAAATATCTCGGGCGTGATCATAGCACCGGGCACCTTATGACGTCATGCTGCAAGCGCAGGAGACTGATAGAATCACCTCTTTTTAAGTCTGAGGGATGGCATGCAGAACACTTCTCGCCCCGTTATATCCAATCAGCCAGGCCCTCACCATGATCTAGCGCGCCGGGTCGATCGAGCGTTGGCGACGCCACTACGTAAACCTATTGCGGCTCATACTCTGGAAGCATTTGAGCAGGCTAGCCGCTGGTATCAAGCGCGTCATGCTCCGCTGATCATCGATGCCGGGTGCGGTGTTGGAATTTCGACCCGCCAATTGGCTGCACAGTTCCCTGACCATGCCGTGATCGGGGTCGACCGCAGTGAAGATAGGCTAGGGCGTGATCATGGCGCGCTACCGGATAATGCGTTGCTGGTCCGGGCGGACCTGGTTGACTTTTGGCGCTTGGCGGATCAGGCGCGGTGGCAACCTGAACGCCACTATTTGTTGTACCCCAATCCGTACCCCAAGGCCGCTCATTTAAAGATGCGCTGGCATGGGCACCCGGTTTTACCCACACTGTTGGCACTTGGTGGCCAGCTTGAGGTGCGCTCCAACTGGCCGCTTTATATTGAGGAGTTTGCCTTGGCAGTCGCGCAAGTAACGGGAAGGCAAGCAGACATCGGCGTATGGACGCCCGATAGTGAGTACTTAACCCCCTTTGAAGCTAAATACGATAAAAGCGGCCAAACGCTTTGGCGCTTACAGGTTCAACTCGAGCGCTTATAACGTTTGTGTTAGGTGAAAAACCTGGCCTGTCCGCGCGGATGGATATCGCCCTGATAGTGGTAGGTGTGGTGGTGATGCACGTGTTTTCAAAATGAATAGACATTGAGGCCGATAACAGTGACGTACTTCTTTAAAGCAACGGTGCGCAAGTGGCGTGTGACGATGACCGCCGGGGTAGCCGCCGCTTCACTACTGGCGAGCCCTGCGCTATTTGCCGATTTTAGCCGTTTGGGGCAGTTGCAGGATAAGGGGTTTTCGATAAGCGCGGAGGCGCGCCTGCTTGATACTGATGCGCCTGAGTTGCTGGGAAGCATCAACCCAGAGCGCCAGATGGCGCCCGCCTCTGTTACCAAGGCCTATATGGCGGCCGCCCTATTAAATCGCTTTGGCCCTCAGCATCGCTTTACCAGCCAGCTGGTAAGCAGTGGCGCTATCGATAACGGCATTTTGCGGGGGGACCTGGTGTTTGAAGGCGGCGGCGACCCTGGGCTTACGACAGAAAATCTGTGGCGCCTGGTACAGCGCTTACAAATGGCCGGTGTTAATGAAGTGGATGGTGCGCTCGTCGTAAGCCAGTGGCGTTTTGGCCCTGTCGACTGTATTACCAGCGACCGCTGCAACGCCCGCACCCGTGTGACCAATGCTTATAGCGCGCCGCTTACCTCCGCGGGGGTTAATTTCGGCAGCTGGTGTGTCAACGTAGCCCCTTCTCAAGTGGCGGGTGAGCCCGCTCGTACCACGCTTTGCGATAGCCAGTTACCATTAATTGATATCGATAACCAGGTCATCACACGTCCGGCCAATAGCGGAACCGAAATTAGCGCCGAGCGCGTCACCGATGAGCGTGGCGATGTAATGCGCCTGAGTGGGCAAATTTCAACCAACGCCATGGCTCGGGATATTTATCGAGGAGCCGGCGACGCCGCTGAAGAGACCGCGCAGATACTGCTTGGCATGCTAAACCAGGCGGGCATTGCTGTCAGGGACCCATGGCGTGTCACTTCAACTCAGCCTCTTGCCAGTGCGAAGCGCTTGGCGGCGGTGGATAGCCAGCCGCTACAAGAACTCCTGCTGCGCACCATGAACTACTCCAATAACTATATGGCTGATGTGCTGGCCTTAAACCTGGTGGAAACGCCGCAAGCCCAGCTGCGTCAGGCGGGTTCAGCGCTGGAAGTTTATGCCGAGAGCTTATCAGGCCACGGCCCTGTCACCTTATACAGCGGTAGTGGACTGACGACAGAAAACCGTACCTCGGCTCATGGCGTTAATGTAATGCTGGAGGACATGTATCTGAAGAGTTCGCTGTTTCCAAGCTTCGTGGCCGCCTTTCAGTCGCCTGCCAACGGCGTCATGCGATTTATTCGACGCGGCTCATCCACGTTTCAAGATAACGTCATGCTCAAAACAGGTACGCTGAATCAGCCTTTTGCCGTACGCGCTGTAGCAGGTTACTTTCGTACGGCCTCCGGGCGTTGGGGTGTTTTTAGTGTATTGGTGAACGGAAGTGGTAACACTCCTTATATAAGCTGGTCTGAGGTGCTTGATCCGTTGTCGCTCGATTTGGACGCAATGATTCTGGCTAATTAATTTCCTCGACGCTTAAAGTGAGACGACTTGCATGAAACCAGAGCATACCGGTCTAACCCATTTGGTGTACTCAACACGCTACTCCTGGAAAGGATTAAAGGCTGCCTTTCGTAACGAAACGGCCTTTCGCCAGGAAGTGTGTATTACCGCCGTGTTGTTGCCTTTTGCCTGGTGGATCAGTAATGACTCGCTAAGCTGGTTACTGCTGGTGGGCAGCTTGTTTCTCGTGCTCATTGTTGAGCTGTTAAACAGTGCGATTGAAAACGTGGTCGACCGCATTGGTACAGAGCATCACGAACTTTCCGGGCGGGCCAAGGATATTGGGTCCGCCGCCGTCATGCTGTCGTTAATAATGGCTGGGCTTACCTGGGGGCTCTTGGGTTGGCAAAAAATCTTTGGCTAGCGTGTAAGCGCTTGGCGGTGAGGTAGCTATGCAACAGGATAATTCGTTTATACCTTTAAACACTCTGCCTGAGGTGCTTCAGCAAGAGGGCCAAAAGGTGGGCCAGCGGCTGAACGATGCGCTTGGTCAAGCGGATAATACTGCCTCATTGACCCAGCAGCCGCTGCCCTCGGAAGGTTGGCAAGCGCTTACTCAACCACGCCGCGAGGCGCTGGCCAAGGTGCTAAGCGTATCTACCTTTGTGCTGGATACGTTCACCCGCTACCCGGGCTGGCTTGCAACGCTTGAAGCCAACGGCGAATTGGATACGGCACCGGCCCGCCATGATCAACAACAGTGGCTGCACGACGCACTGGAACGCGCAGAAGATGAAGCGGCCATGCAGCGTGTGTTGCGGCGTTTTCGGCGTGCACGAATGGTGGGTATCATCTGGCGGGATCTAAATCGGCCTGATGGTTATACCATGTGGGATACCGCTCACGCGGTTTCTCAACTGGCTGAGTTGTGTCTTGAAGCCGCGTTACGTTGGCTTGAAGGTTTTTATGCGCCTCGTTGGGGCATGCCAGCGCCCCGTGCCGATGGCGCTGCCCAGCGCTTGGTCGTTCTTGGAATGGGGAAGCTGGGCGCAGGCGAACTGAATCTCTCCTCTGATATCGACCTGATTTTTGCCTTCCCTGAAAAAGGCGAGACGCAGGGCGGGCGCAAGCCGCTGGAGCATCAGGAATACTTTACCAAGCTGGGCCAAAAGCTGATTGCCGCGCTGGATGCCATGACCGCAGATGGCTTTGTCTTTCGGGTGGATATGCGCTTGCGGCCGCTAGGCGATGGCGGACCGCTGGTAGGCAGTTTTGCCATGCTCTCAAGCTACTATCAGGACCAGGGGCGCGAGTGGGAGCGTTACGCCCTGCTCAAGGCGCGCCCGGTGGCGGGAGATATAGAGGCGGGGGTTGAGTTATTGGCTGGCCTGCGCCCGTTTGTATATCGCCGTTACCTGGATTTTGGCGCCATTGAGTCGCTGCGCGAGCTAAAAGCCATGATTAACCGCGAAGTAAAGCGCAAAGGGATGCAGAGCAATATCAAGCTCGGCCCTGGCGGCATTCGCGAAGTGGAATTTGTGGTGCAGGCGTTCCAACTGATTCGTGGCGGGCGGGATACGGAGCTGCAGGTAACGTCGTTGAAAACGGCCTTGAATCGCTTGCCCGAGCCAGGGCTACTGCCCCAAGCGGTGGTCGATGAACTAATGCCTGATTACGCATTTCTGCGCGACCTGGAGCACGTCATCCAAGCGCTTGAAGATCGCCAGACGCAAATGCTGCCAACAGATGAGACCGACCAGGCCCGGATTGCTTTTGCCATGGGCTATCAAGACTGGGCACTACTGATGGCGGCGCTTGATGATGTTCGAGAGCGTGTTCGGCGTCATTTTGATGCCGTGATTGCTGACCCCGAGGAGGATGTGGAAGAAGCCAACGACGCAAGCCGCTTGGCGCCTGCGCAGTGGCGTTTGATCTGGCGCAACGAGCTGGAAGCGGACGAAGCAACCGCTTACTTACACAGCGCAGGGTTTGCCGAGCCCGATCAGGTATTGAAGCGTCTGCAGAGTTTCTATCAATCGCGCCAGGTGCAAAGTATGCAGCGAATCGGCTTTGAGCGTCTTGATGCGCTAATGCCGCTACTGCTGGCCGCCGTGGCTGAAAATGAGACACCGGATATCGCGCTTGCCCGCGTGCAGCCTTTGATTGAGGCGGTACTAAGGCGAACCGCCTATTTAGCGCTGCTGCGTGAAAACCCTCAGGCGCTTGAGCATCTCATGCGCTTATGCGTTGCCAGCCCATGGATTGCCGAGCGCCTTTCTCGCTATCCGATTCTGTTGGACGAGCTGTTAACGCCAGAAACTCTTTACACCCCAGCGGATAAAGCACGCTTGGCCGATGAGTTACGTCAAACGTTAAACCGGCTGCCTGAAGATGATGAAGAAGCCCAGCTTGAAGCACTGCGGGTATTTAAACATGCCAAAATGCTTCACGTGGCCGCCTCTGATATCGCCGGTACACGACATTTAATGAAAGTAAGTGATTACTTAACGTATATCGCTGAAGTGATTCTGGACGCCGTTTTGGCAATGGCCTGGAAACATGTGACCCGTAAGCACGGAGTGCCCAAGGGGCTTAACGACCATGAACCGGCTTTTCTGATTATTGGCTATGGAAAGTTGGGCGGTATCGAGCTGGGTTATGGCTCTGATCTTGATCTGGTTTTTCTGCATGATAGCGATGGTAAAGGGGCTACCGACGGTCCTCGACCCATTGATACGCCGCTGTTTTTTACCCGTTTGGGCCAACGTATTATTCACCTGCTAACCGCGGTGACGCCCGCGGGCAGCTTGTACGACGTCGATATGCGCTTGCGCCCCTCAGGCAATGCGGGGCTATTGGTGACCTCGCTTGATGCCTTTGCTGACTATCAACAGCAAAATGCCTGGACCTGGGAGCATCAGGCGCTAGTGCGCGCACGGGTCGTCGCCGGAAGCAGTGCGCTTGCGAAACGGTTTAACCAGATTCGTGGAGACATCCTGGGCAGGCAGCGTGATAAACACGCCCTGCGTGATGATGTAGTCAACATGCGCCACAAAATGCGTGACCACTTGGGCAGTAAAACCCGAGAACCGCGCTTTAATTTAAAGCACGATGCTGGTGGCATGGTGGACATTGAATTTCTCTGCCAGTACGCGGTGTTAGCGCTGGCTCACCAAACACCCTCGCTGGCTACCTACAGCGATAATATGCGTATTTTAGAGATGCTTGCCGAGAGTGGGCACTTACCTTCAGTGGAGGCTGAGCAGTTAAAAGAAGCTTATCTGGCCTACCGAAGCAGAACACACCGCGCAGCACTAACGGGTGAGAAACTCATTGGTGAGGTCGATGACTTTAAGGAGCATCGCGCTGCCGTCGAAGCCCTTTGGCAGCGCTTTCTTGAACCATAAACCAGGCTTGGGTTGGTGGGGCTAGGGTCATTTGTTCTGGGCAATTAGCTTTGCGTCTTTCAGTCAAACGCCGCTATTCAGAACAGTGGAGCCGTCATAAAGGCTTCCTGATTGCTTTGGGAAGCCTCATGCCGATGATTAGCGCCGTTAATCACGCGGCGTTGCCTTGTTATCTTCGTGTGTTTTTACCTCGTAACTTCCTTCCAGAACATCCTGCTGACGTGACCGCGTATGAGGCTCTGCGTAACCGCCGCCAATATCCTGAGCTTGCTCGGCGCGCATTTGCTCCATCCGCTTTTTCATTTTATGGCGTACAAAAGGCATCATGGCCCAGCCAATTAAAAGAAAGAACAGGCCTAGTATGACGCCGACCACCATTAGCACGCCAAACGCCAGCCACGTTAGCAGCAATTTTAAGCTACCCATTAGCCCGCCGGGCTGCGACTGCGCTGCGCGTGTACGCCATTGTTGAGCAGCTTGCCAAGCGGCGTTACGTTGCTCGCGATTCATCTGTGGCATAAAAGCCTCCATCGTCGTGTGCCTTATTGGAACATAGTTTGTTAGCCAAGTTCACTGAAGGCTGGCCTATATCTTGCTTTACTAGCGTTAGGGAAACGGTTTGCCTTGAAATACCTCCTATAAGGAACGCTCATGCAAGATAATAGTATTCTTGAACTTGCTTACGGCATTACAACGATTACGCGAGAAAAAATCGGCATGATTGAAAAAATCATGCAGCAAACTGAAATTTTGGCTTTGAATGCACGTATAGAAGCGGCAAGAGCAGGTCCCAGCGGTGCGGCCTTCTCCGTCGTTGCTCAGGAGATGGGACGTGTATCCGGTGCGATCAATGAAATCGCCCGTGATTTTCGACACCAGGTGGAGGCGCACACTGAAAGTATTGAAACGGCCGGTACGTCAATGGCCAATGAGTTTCGCGGGCAGCGCTTTACCGATATTGCTTTGAATGCAGTTGAAATCATTGACCGTAATTTGTTTGAGCGCTCCTGCGATGTGCGCTGGTGGGCGACGGATAGCGCTGTGGTCGAGGCCATACAGCATCCCAATCAGCAGCGCTGTGATTATGCGAGCCATCGGCTGGCCACTATTCTGCGCTCGTATACCGTTTATCTGGATTTATGGGTGGCAGATGCAGAAGGCAATGTGATTGCCAGCGGTCGTCCTGACCACTATCCTGGCGTAAAAGGTGTAAACGTAGCCGACAATGAATGGTTCAAGCGTGCCATGAAAACACCTGATGGAGACGCGTTCGTGGTTAACGATATTGAGCACAATGCCCTGTTGGACGACGCAGCGGTGGCAACGTATGCCACGGCTATTCGCAAAGGCGGAGAGAGTGATGGTGTTGCCATTGGCGTTTTAGGCATATTTTTTGACTGGGCCCCTCAGGCAAAGGCGGTTATTGAAGGGGTCGGGTTAACCGAAGAGGAGCAGGCTTGTAGCCGCGTTTTATTACTCGACTCCAAGAATCACATCATTGCAGATACTCAGCAAAATACCGTTGGCAACCGGTATCCGTTAGCACGCGACAGCGAACAACGCGGGTATTATCAGGAGAAGGGGAGCTTGATAAGTTTTGCTGAAACGCCCGGCTATGAAACGTATCGAGGATTAGGCTGGTTGGGTGTTGTTGAATATCAGGTAATAGATAATCCGACTGGATAGGATCGCTAGCACCAAAATGATGCGGCTTGGCTAAAAAAGAGCATTTAATGTTTTATTTTGGTGCAGTGAGCGCGCTAAAGAAGGTGACGGAAAACAATTGTTTGCCCATTTAGATAACGGCGTTAAATACGCATGCCCTTCATGAATAAACGAAGACTGTACATAAACATCGTTAACCCGCTAGGGTTACAACGTCTATGTATAGTTTCTTTCATTCAATTACTTATCTAACAAGGTGGTTGTATGGCAAATCATGGAGGAAAGTCGGTGTTTATTGCATCGGCTGTCATCATTTTCAGCCTGGTAGTAGTGGGCGCAGCCTTTCCCGAAGGGTTCGGAGGTGCAGCCGAGTCGGCTCTCGCATCGGTAACACGGCTTTTTGGTTGGTTTTATCTGTTCTCTGTATTTGGGTTTGTTGTGTTCCTGTTTTCACTCGCCTTTAGCAAGTATGGCAAGGTACGTTTAGGGCCTCAGGACAGTACGCCCAACTACACTTTTTTCTCATGGATCAGCATGCTGCTGGCGGCCGGGTTTGGCGTAGGGCTTGTGTTTTATGGCATGGCCGAACCCATGTCGCACTATATTGAGCCGCCCTACGGTGATGTGCCCGCCGAAACAGAAGCAGCCGCCCGCTATGCCATTCAATACAGCTACTTCAACTGGGGTATTCATCAATGGGCGGCCTTTTCGGTGGTGGGCCTGATCATTGCCTATTTTCAGTTCCGTAAAGGTCAGGCAGGGCTTGTGTCATCGGTGCTCTCATCCGTTACCGCTAAAAGGCCACGGCTTCGCCCGTATGCCTCGTGGCTTGATGTGTTTGCGGTTGTCGCGACCGTGATGGGGGTGGCTACCTCGCTAGGGCTTGGGGTACTACAGATGAACGGCGGCTTGAACGCTGTTTTTGGCCTGCCTGAAAATGGGTTTTGGCAGTTTATTATTCTGTTGGTGATGTTCTGCGCCTATATGGCGTCGACCTGGTCCGGGCTTGATAAAGGTATTAAGCGCCTTTCAAACCTGAACATGGTGCTGTGCATCGGGCTAATGGTGTATGTCTTGGTGACCGGCCCGACCATTGCGATCCTTGAAACGATTACGCTAGGCATTGGTGACTACCTTCAGAACTTTATTGGGATGAGCCTACGTATCTCCCCGTATAGTGATAATGAGTGGGCCAGTAGCTGGACGATTTTCTATTGGGCCTGGGTCATTGCATGGTCACCGTTTGTAGGTACGTTTATTGCGCGCGTGTCCCGTGGCCGTACGATTAAAGAGTATGTGTTTGGTGTATTGCTGGTTCCGCCGCTGTTGGCTTGTCTCTGGATTGGCGTATTTGGGGGAGCAGCGCTAAACATGGAGCTTAACGGCACAAATGTAGGCTTAGCGGCCGCCACTCAGGAAAATATCACCGTGGCGCTGTTTAAAATGTTCGAGCTGATGCCGTTCTCTAACGTACTTTCTGTTGTTGCCATGATGCTCATCTTTATCTTTTTGGTAACATCGGCCGACTCTGCTTCTTATATCGTGGCGCAGATGACCGACAACGGCTCTATTAATCCCCCGCTTTATAAACGTATTATCTGGGGGGGGCTGATTGCGGCAATTTGTTTAACGTTGATTGTGGCGGGAGGCCTTTCCGGGCTTCAGTCAGCAGCGGTGCTGTCGGCACTACCGTTTACCTTTATTCTGTATATGATGGTCATTGTGCTGGTACGTGAGCTACGCGCAGACCGTAAGGCTATGTTGACCCAGCTTTATCGTCGCCACGGTGAAACGCCTGTTGGCGCCGATGCCTTTGAAGCTGAGCAGATGGGCGAAGAGGAGCGCTTACGCCGTGCACCGAATGTTATCAATCGGCGTATTAATAGCTAGGTGAACTTAATCAGGTCTTCAGGAGCAAACACATGGAGCGAGGATGCTGATGGCTCGGCGAGGACGCCACGGTGCAACACGACGCCAGCCCAAGGGGCAGGCGCTTGAGCGTTGGTTGGATCGCTGGCTGGACCGCGTCGTTACGGTCGCCGTTGTAACGGCACTGGTGATTGGTCTGTCGGCTGTCCTGGCACATTGGCTTTTGTAGGCCAACCTGGTGTAACGCAGTCCTGATTGAAATGCAGTCAAAGCGCCCGGCGATAAGCCGGGCGTTTGCTTATACAGTAAGCTTTAAGCGTTTTGTCATACCTTACAGGCGCTAATGTGCAGGCTTGCCACTGCCCCTAAAGAGAGACTCCCGATGTTGCTAAATGATGCTGCCAAGGCTGCTTCTTCCTACGCTTCACGCCGCGAAATATTCGGCTGGGCCATGTTTGATTTCGCTAATCAGGCGTACACCTTGCTGATCATTACGGTGGTGTTTGGTGAGTTGTTTACCACCGTGATTGTAGGGGATCGAGGCGATGGTTTTCGGCTGGCCAACTTTCTATGGAGCTTGGCGCTAGCGGTCAGCTATTTAATGGTGGTCGTAACGGCCCCACTTTGCGGTGCGATTATGGATTATCGGGCCGAGAAAAAACGCTTTCTGTTTTTTAGCTATCTGGCCACGGTCGTCACCACCGCGATGCTTTACTTTGTATCTCCCGGCTATGTCGTGCTGGGGCTTGTCCTGATTGTGCTGTCCAATTACGCCTACTCCATGGGGGAGTCCTTTATTGCGGCCTTTCTACCGGAGCTTGGGCCGCCTGAAAAGCTTGGCAAGATTTCCGGGTTTGGCTGGTCGCTTGGGTATATTGGCGGACTGTTTGCGGCGGGCTTTACCCTCGTCGTACTGGGGGAGGCAACCGTTGAAAACTATGAGCGTATCCGCTGGGTGGGGCCCTTCGCGGCCGGTTTTTTCTTGATTACCGCTATTCCCACCTTCCTGTGGCTTAAAGAGCGCGGCACGCCCAAACCTTCTGGGGTGGCGTATTGGGATATTGCTCAACAGCGCGTACGTTCAACCCTGCATGAGTTGCGCTATTTCAAAGACTTGAGTGTGTTCCTGGTCTCGCTGCTGTTTTCCATGGCGGGGGTCTACATCATTATTGCGTTTGCGTTTATCTATGGCGCCCAGGTGATTGGCTGGGATGAAAGCGTACGTAATATCATGTTTATTATCGTTCAGATAACCGCGGCGGCCGGAGCGCTCGGGTTTGGCTGGCTTCAGGATCGGTTAGGCGCGAAACACACCTATCAAATAACGCTTGGCCTGTGGGTGATTGCGATTATTGCCATTTGGGCAACGCCCGAAATAACCGCTTGGGCCAATGTGCGTTTTGGTTGGCAGTGGCAGGCACAGCATGTCTTTCTAGCGGTTGGTTGCCTGGCGGGGCTCAGTTTAGGGTCTAGTCAGTCGGCAAGCCGCGCCTTGGTAGGTGTGTTTTCACCGCTTGAAAAATCGGCTGAATTTTTTGGCTTTTGGGGTCTGGCGAATAAATTGGCAGGCGTGATGGGCATCGTGATGCTGGGTGTACTGCAAACGATGGTTGGCCTACAAGCGTCTATCCTTTTATGTGCAGGCCTGTTTGTTATCGCAATGCTGATTTGTGCAAACGTTAATGAGCGACGAGGGCGTGATGCCGCCATCGCGTGGCAGAGCGCTTAATATACCGCAAACGGGGAGCACATAATGCAGACAGCACAGCGTGGCAGCATCGTGATGATGCTGCTTTTCTGGGTACTGTTAATCGGCTTGGGTACCTGGTGGCTGGATGGGGGGATGGAAAAAATACTGAACCCTAATGCCCATATCGTGCAGACTGCGACTGACGGCGGCCCCGTTACTTTACAGCGTAACCGTTCGGGGCACTTTGAAGCACCGGGCGAAATTAATGGTGAGCCGGTGACGTTTTTACTGGATACCGGCGCTACCTATGTGGCCGTTTCAGATGAGCTGGCCAATCGGTTGGGGCTCGAACGTGGGCGCAGCGCCTGGTTTAATACGGCCAACGGTCGCGTACAAGGAAACCTTACTCAGCTTGATGAAGTAACGCTGGGGGGGATCAATATCCGCAATGTACAAGGCTCCATCAGCCCCGGCATGGAGAACCATGTCGTGCTGCTGGGGATGAGTTTTTTGCATCTGCTGAATATTGAAATACGCAGTGGCGAAATGGTTCTGAGCCTACCCGATGCATAAGCGATACTTGTGAATAGTGTATTGGTGTGCTTAGCTAAAAGCCCACGGAAACAAATAGGCAAGGAGTGGCTATGGGTATTGAAGTCGGTGGATTACTCGGTCTGATTTGGCTCATTATTATTATTTGGGCCATTGTCAAAGTTGCTAAAAGTTCAGCAGGCGGTCTGGCTAAAGTGCTGTGGATATTAGCGCTGCTGATCTTCCCACTGGTAGGCCTGATTGCATGGCTACTATTAGGGCCCAAAGGATAGCCAGGCGGGCTAAAGGCTGCGCTGCCGGTTAGCGGTGGCGCTGCAAATATCGGCTTTAAAAAAGGCAGGCATCGCGCCTGCCTTTTCTATAAGTATGTACCATTACGCACTGTTTCCATTACTGGGCGGCGCTTTATAGTGGCCAGGGATGGTTACTCTTTCCCCATTGGGTAAATCGCGCACTTGAGTAGGAACATAAACACGCTTGATAACACTTTTAGCTTTACCATCTTTCATGGCTTACTCCTCCAGCCAGATTGTCGACAGTCCGCTGTCTACATTAGTCCTCTGTTTTGGAAGAATCAAGCGGTGTGCGACGGCGAGTAGAGAAAAGCGGCTACTGCTCAGAAGAAGTGTTTGCTGGGTTTTGAGGTATCCTGTGAACAGGTAACCGGCTACCTTTTGAGAACGACTGACGACATGAATGACTAACTGCCTAAGCGGAGTGAAGGATAAGATGGATAATCACTTGGAACAGAAATTTCAGGCGCTTGGGTCACAAGAAACCGTTATGCCTGACTATCCCGTTCAGGATCATATTCTGATCATAGAGGATGATCAGCGCTTGGCTGAGCTGACTCGCGACTATCTGGAAGCCAACGGTTTCCAGGTCACGCTAGAGGCCGATGGGGTGAAAGGGATGGACCGCATTCTTACGCTACAGCCTGACTTGGTCATTTTGGATTTGATGTTGCCCGGCGAGGATGGTTTGTCGATTTGTCGCCGAGTGCGGCCCAATTTTGCGGGCCCCATCATGATGTTGACGGCACGTACTGACGACGTGGACCAAATCCTTGGGTTGGAAATGGGGGCAGATGACTATGTGCCCAAACCGGTGCAGCCTCGTGTGTTGCTCGCCCGTATGCGTGCCTTGTTACGGCGTGCAGATGGCCCTGCGCCCAATGGCGAAATGCGCCTACGGTTTGAAAATTTGGAAATTGATAATGCGACCCGAGAAGCGTGGCTTGCCGGTGAACGTATTGATTTAACCAGCGCCGAGTTCGACCTGTTGTGGTTACTTGCCCGCAATGCGGGCCGGGTATTGACCCGTGAAGAGATCTTCAATGAGTTACGTGGCATTAAGTACGATGGTCAGGATCGTTCTATCGATGTACGCGTATCGCGTATTCGCCCCAAGGTGGGCGATGACCCCAACCAGCCTCATCGAATCAAGACAGTGCGCAGCAAAGGCTACCTTTTCGTGAAGGACAGCTGATCAACACAGGAAAGGAAAAGGATTTATGCAGCGGCTGCTTAGCCATAGCGCGTTTTTAAAATTCTATCTACTGCTAGGCTTGGCGCTTTGTGTCGTACTGCTCATCGCGCTCGGCGGCCGCTCTTTTATTGAACAAGTACGACGTGAGGATTACCACGAGCAGTTGGCAGCACTGCCCATGTCATTAATGACCCAGCAACTGGCCGATGCCTCCGAAGAAGAAAGAAATTCGCTGGTTAATTACTTTGCCGAGCGGCTGGGTATGCAGCTTACTTTGCGGCGTATGAGTGAGGTAGAGCTTGGCTACTTCGCTGATAAACGTATTGAGCGTGGTAGCGTATTGGTGACTGAAGATCCTTGGCGTCTTCGTCAGCGAGTGCCTGAAAGCCAATGGTTTTTGGAAGCGACCCTGCCTGCCTGGAGCGAACGCCAATGGGAGGGCAGCCTGCTGCTGCTGGGCGAGTGGCTAAAAGCCTTGCCACGTGACGAGCGAGAAGCCAACCTGACGTCGCTGCGTTCCGGCAACTGGCCGCTCACTCTGCTTAATACGCTGCCCGATAACATAACGTCTCAGCAGCAAAGCCAACTGGTGTTAGGCAACGTATTAACGCTGCTCGTATCCGAAAAACTGGCCGTTAGCCTGCTTTATCAACTGCCCGATGAAGACGTCTGGTTAATGGCTGGTCCTGTCTCGCGCGGTGATACGCTGCCCATGAATTTACAATTGCCGCTGTTGATTGGTGTCATGGCTGTGCTGGGTTTAATTATCTATCTGATTATGCGCAGCATCGAAGCACGTATGGCGCGCCTTGAACTGGCGGCTACCCGGATTGCCAGCGGCCGTCTTGAAACGCGCGTAAAAATAGAAAGTGACGACTTTCTGGGCCGGTTAGGCATGGCGTTTAACGGCATGGCCAGCCAAGTGCAAACGCTGCTGCGTGGCCAGCAAGAGATGATTCGTGCGGTCTCCCATGAGCTTCGCACGCCGGTGGCGCGTATTCGCTTTGCCGTACAGATGGTCGAGGACATGACTGATCAGCCCGCTATTCGGCGCCAGTTGCAGGGAATTGATGCCGATATTTCGGAGCTTGACGAGTTGGTGGATGAAATCCTTACCTATGCTCGCTTGGGCGGTGAAACGGTGAACGGGGCCGAGCTTGAAATGGCGCTGGTGGACTGCCGGGCAATGGCCGAGCGTGTGATTGATACGCTGGCGCCACTCAATGAAGGGCTTACTATTGAACTGGCGGATGGGCCGGATATTGAGCTTTTAGCCGAGCCTCGCTATTTACAGCGGGCGCTGCAAAACCTGGTGGGTAACGCCTGCCGCTATGGCAAAAAACACCTTATTATCCGGCTTTGGAGCGAAGATCAGCTAGTGCGTATTGATGTTGAGGATGACGGTCCAGGCATTCCGGCAGATGCCCGTGTGGATATTTTTAAGCCGTTTACTCGGCTGGACGATAGTCGGGCCCGCAGCCTGGGAGGCTACGGTTTAGGCCTCTCTATCGTGCAAAAGATTATGGCGGGCCACGGCGGCAGCGTCACCGTGGATACCAGCCCTACGTTGGGTGGCGCACGCTTTACGTTGCTGATTCCTCGTCGTGAGTCGCTGGTTTAATGCCTGTGAGTACCGCAAACGAGGTTTCACGTGCGGTACGTAGAAAATCCTTCATCCAAGGCGCTTCCAGCGTCTCTTCTCGAACGGCCGCGTACAGCGTGCTCCAAATGCCGTTTTCACCCAGCTTAACGGCGCTGACGTAATCGCGCTCCAGATACTCCGTTAGCGCCCAGTTGGGCAGGGCACATACGCCTCGGCCGCTGGCGACCAACTGCATCATCATGATGGTAAGTTCGGCGGTGCGAATCTCCTGAGGACGTACGTTTGCCGGGTCTAAAAACTGCGTAAACACATCCAGGCGTGCCTGCTCTACGGGGTAGGTGATCAGCGTTTGGTCTGCCAGGGCTTGAGGCTCGATAAAGAGCTTCCCTGCATAAGCGTGCTGACGCGCTACGGCCAAAAGCCCTTCATAGCGAAACAGCGGCGCATAGTGAACACCCTCCAGTGCCTGAGGGTCGGCAGTAATGACCAAGTCCAACTGCTCGCGTGCCAGTGCTGGTAGCGGGTCAAAGTGATGGCCGCTGGGAATATCAATTTCCACTTCCGGCCAGTGGTCGCGAAAGTAGTCGACGGTAGGCATTAGCCATTGAAAGCAGCTGTGGCACTCAATGGCCATGTGCAGCCGCCCCTGCTCGCTCCCCGCCAGCCGGGCCACATCGCGTTCGGCTTTGCGCACTTCCGGAAGTATCTGGTCGGCCAGGGCTAATAGCCGTAAACCTGCCCGAGTAAACTCGACGGGCCGTGTTTTACGCACAAAAAGCGGGCTGTTAACCCGGCCTTCCAGGTCTTTGAGCTGGTGCGAAAGGGCCGATTGGGTAAGGTGAACGCGTTCGGCGGCCTCCACCAGTGAACCCGTTTCACGTAGGGCAAGCAGTGTGCGTAGGTGGCGTAACTCAATCATGGATAATATCTTTCAATTTGAAAGGATTTATCATGACAGTCTCTCATGTACTTGGCTATTGGCGTAGGCGTCTTTGCATGAGTTTAAAAGTGTGAGAAGCGTGCTTGCCAGCAGTAAAGCCGTTTATTAACGGCATTACTGCGCTTACTGGATTTTTCCAGTCATGCACATTGTGCTAGCTTTTGGATGCGAACGCGTAAAGCAGGGTCTCCTGAGCGCTGATCGCATCGCTATCACCGGGGTCCTGTAAGCGATAGGAGCCATCGCTTTGCAGCAGCCAGCTCTGGCAATTATCGACCAGGTAGGTTTCCAGGTCTTTACGCACTCGGGCGGCGAGCTTTTTATCCAATAGCGGAAAGCAGGTTTCTACCCGGTGGAACATGTTGCGCGACATAAAGTCAGCGCTTGAACACCAGGTTTCCGATTTACCGTCGTTATGGAAGTGAAATACCCGGGTGTGCTCCAGAAAACGGCCAATAATCGAGCGCACACGAATGTTTTCAGAAATGCCCGGAAGGTTGGGTTTTAGGCAGCACATGCCACGGATAATCAAATCGCACTCAACCCCCGCTTGGGAGGCACGGTAAAGCGCTTTAATCAGCCTGGGCTCGGTGAGTGAGTTACACTTGATAATGATATGCCCGCGTTTACCCTTTTGTGCCAGCTGTGCTTCACGGTCAATCATCTCCACCAAACGCTCATGCAGCGTAAACGGTGCGTGCAGCAGCGTATCAATTTTGCGCGCCCGGCCCATCCCTGAAAGCTGCTGGAAGACCTTGTGCACATCGGCACATAGCGCTTTGTTGGCGGTTAACAGGCTGTAGTCGGTGTAAAGCTTGGCGGTTTTAGAGTGATAGTTGCCCGTGCCCATGTGCGCGTAGTGGCGCAGCTCGCCCTTTTCACGCCGGACAATATGCAGCATCTTGGCGTGGGTTTTATACGCCATAATGCCGTAAATAACGATGGCCCCGGCTTCCTGTAGGCGTGAGGCAAGCTGAAGGTTATCCGCTTCGTCAAAGCGTGCGCGTAGCTCGATAACGACGGTGACTTCCTTACCTTGACTCGCGGCATCCACAAGCGCGCTCACAATAGGCGATTCGGCGCCGGTGCGGTAAAGCGTCTGTTTAATGGCCAGAACGTTTGGGTCGCGAGCCGCCTCACGCAGTAGTTCCTCAATAGGTGAGAACGACTGGAAGGGGTGGTGAAGCAAAACATCGTTTCTGGCAATCGAGTCAAACATGGAGCCGATTTTAAGCGTCTTGGGCACACTCGGCGTATACGGGCGATACACCAGTTCGGGGCGATCAACGTCTCCCAACACCGACATCATGCGGGTCAGGTTAACGGGCCCTTCAACGCGATAGAGATCCTCGGCATCAAGCTCAAACTGGCGCATTAAAAAGTTGGTCAAGTCGTCGGGGCAATTATCGGCGACTTCCAGGCGTACGCCTCTTCCATAACGGCGGGCCAGTAGCTCGCCTCGCAGCGCCGAGGCCAGGTCAGAAACCTCTTCCGGGTCGACGGTCATGTCGGCGTTGCGCGTCAATCGGAATTGATAGCAGCCGCGCACGCGCATACCGGGAAATAGCTCCTCAGCATGGGCGTGAATCATAGAGGAGAGGAAGATATATTCAGAGTAGCCTTCGGCGCAGAGCGCTTTGGGAAGCGCCATTAAACGCGGGAGCGAGCGAGGGGCAGGAAGAATTGCCATGCCGCCTGCGCGGCCAAAGGCATCTTTACCTTCCAGCTCAACAATAAAATTAAGGCTCTTATTGACCAGCCGTGGGAAGGGGTGCGAAGGATCAAGACCTATCGGGCTGATGACGGGCATGATCTCGTTATTAAACATCTCATGTACCCACTGCTTTTGCGCTTCGGTCCACTGTGCGCGGCGCCGAAAACGCAGGCCCTGTTGCTCCAGGGCGGGTAGCAGCGTGTCGTTAAGAATTTTGTACTGACGAGCGATCTGCTGGTGGGCAATTTCGGAAATTTCAGCAAGCACCGCCTTGGGCAAACGGCCATCGGCCGCTGTTGTATCATCGCCCATGGCCATCTGGTGTTTTAAACCCGCCACGCGAATTTCAAAAAATTCATCCATGTTGGATGAGAAAATAAGCAGGAACATCAGTCGATTAAGCAGTGGATGCGCATCGTCCAGTGCCTGTTCCAGAACGCGAATATTAAATTGAAGGTGGGAAAGCTCGCGGTTTAAATAGAGTTGGGGATCGTCCAGATCGGTTGCACTAAGGGTATCCTTGGCGTGCACACCGTTGGGCGTACGATTAATGCGTAACGGTAAACCATCCATTTCAACGTTGGGTAGTTCGCTAAGTGATAGCGCTGTAGATGGTGTAACGTGATCGTCCATATAAGGCTCCCCCGCATTAATGGCTTCAAACTAGCATAGCGTGATACCTGCCGTGCAAAGCAGTATGCGGGAGAAAGATGACAGAAAAATGTCATATATCTGTCATCTTGAGGGCGGGCTTCTAGCGTTGGTTCTGCAATAGTCGAGCGGCTTCCAGTGCAAAATACGTCAAGATGCCGTCGGCCCCGGCACGTTTAAAGCACATCAGTGATTCCAGGATCACCGGCTCGGCTTCCAGCCAGCCGTTATCGAACGCGGCGCGGTGCATGGCGTACTCACCACTTACCTGATAGGCAAAGGTGGGCACTTTAAGCTCGGTTTTAACCCGATGCACCACGTCCAGATAGGGCATGCCGGGTTTCACCATGACCATGTCAGCGCCTTCACTGATATCCATGGCCACTTCGTGCAGCGCTTCATCGCTATTGGCCGGGTCCATCTGGTAGGTACGTTTGTCGGCTTTGCCTAGATTGGCCGCAGAGCCGACCGCGTCACGAAATGGGCCGTAGTATTTGGAAGCGTACTTGGCGCTGTAGGCCATGATCCGCACATTGTGCAGAAGCTCTTGCTCAAGTACTTGGCGGATAGCGCCAATGCGACCATCCATCATGTCTGAAGGCGCGACAACATCCGCCCCGGCTTCAGCATGGGAAAGCGCCTGCTTAAGCAGTGTTTCTACCGTGCGGTCGTTCTGAACGTAGCCTTGCTCATCTAAAATACCGTCCTGGCCGTGACTGGTGTAAGGGTCCAGGGCGACATCGGTAATAATGCCCAGCTCAGGCAACGCCTCTTTAAGCGCGCGCACGCTGCGCTGAACCAGTCCGTTGGCATTATAAGCCTCTTCGGCAAGCTCGCTTTTCTGCTCGGTACCTACCACTGGGAAGAGCGCCAGCGCGGGAATACCTAACGCAAACGCTTCCCTGGCTTGTGCAATCAATAAATCAATCGACAGGCGCTCAACGCCGGGCATGGAAGCGATGGCTTCACGCTGATTTTCACCCTCTAAAACAAACACCGGCAAGATTAAATCAGACGGTGTCAGGGTCACTTCCTGCATCAACCTACGGGAAAAATCATCGCGGCGCATGCGGCGCAGCCGAGTGTTGGGAAACTGGCGGGGAGTGAGTGTGCTCAAGAGATCTCTCCGTAATAAAGGGTCATAAATAAAGATGCCCATAGGCTTGGATTGAGTATATCAGGCATGTCTTACGGCGAAAGCCGTCTTGTGGCAAACCGCCACACTGACTAAAGTGAGCGATTGCTTTGTTGTATTGCATTCGGCAGACACTGCGATAAGGGAGATAGGCATGACCAAACAGGTGGCAGTGGTATTAGCGGGTTGTGGCGTTTTTGATGGTTCTGAAATTTATGAAACCACGTTAACGCTGTTGCGTTTGGACCAGTTGGGCATCGGTTATCGCTGCTTTGCGCCCGATATTGAGCAACATCATGTTGTTAACCACCTCACTCAGGAAGCTGTAGAAGGTGAGTCACGCAACGTGCTTCAGGAGTCAGCGCGCCTTGCGCGTGGCGACATCCAGCCGATGACTGAGCTAAAGGCTGATGAGTTTGACGCGGTCATTGTGCCGGGTGGGTTTGGCGTGGCGAAGAACTTGTCTGACTTTGCAAGCGCAGGGGACGGCATGCAGGTGTTGGAGGCACTAAAAGACGCGCTTTCCGGCTTTCGGGAAGAGGAAAAACCGATTGGGTTAATGTGTATTGCGCCGGTATTGGTACCACGGCTTTTGGGTGAGGGTGTTGCGGTTACCGTGGGCCATGACCCAAGTGTGTCGGGGGCTATCAGCGCCATGGGTGGCCTGCATCGCAGCTGCGCAGTGGATGACATCGTGGTCGACCTTGAGCACCGAGTGGTCACCACGCCCGCCTATATGCTGGCAACGCGTATCAGTGAAGCCGCCACCGGTATTTTTAAGCTGGTAGACCGCATTGACGAAATGATGGGCTAATAAGCGGTAGAAGCTGCGCTATAAAAAAGCCTCTGTCATGAATAATGACAGAGGCTTTTTAACGTGGTGATAACGTCAATAACGATGCGGCTTTCAGGTGATAGAAGCGCTGTTTACGGCTCCTGCTCCTTGGTGGCTTGCTCATCACGCCGCTTGCGCACCAGACGACCAAACAGCAGGCCTACCTCGTAAAGCAGATACATGGGCAGTGCCAGCAGGCTTTGTGATACCACATCTGGCGGCGTTAGCAGCATCCCTATGACAAAGCAGCCCAGAAAAACATAGGGCCGCTTTTTGGAAAGGCTCTCTACGCTGGTGGCGCCCGACAGGATTAACAAAAAGGTCGCAATGGGGATTTCAAACGCCACGCCAAAGGCGAAAAAGAGCTTCAGTACAAAGTTCAGGTACTGGTTAATATCGGTCATGACCGTGACATTTTCAGGCCCGGCCTGGGTGAAAAAGGCAAACAGCAGCGGAAACACCACATAGTAGGCAAAAGCCGCACCCGCATAAAAAAGCCCAATGCTTGAGACCAGAATAGGGATGGCTAAGGCTTTTTCATTATCGTATAGCCCTGGCGCGATAAACGCCCATGCCTGATGCAGTACAAAGGGTATAGCGATAAAAACGGCGACCACCAGGGTTAGCTTAAAGGGCGCCAGAAAGGGCGAGGCTACTTCGGTCGCAATCATCTGCGAACCCGGCGGTAGCAGAGCCATCAGCGGCTCGGCCACAAAGCCATAGATATCATTGGCAAAAGCATAAAGGCCCAGAAAAACCACTAAAATGACCACCACCGCACGGACAAGGCGCATGCGAAGCTCAATCAAATGCTCAATCAATGGGGCCTGCTGCTGATCGTTCTGGGGTTCCCGAGCGTCGCCAGAGGTACTCATGGGTTCTGACTATCCTTTTTAGAGGTCGCCTTTAAGGGCTCGTTGGAGGTATGGGGCGCCGCTTCGTTTACTTCCCGCTGCGCTTCATCCAACTGGGCACTTGCCTGGGCTACACGTTGCTCCGTTTCACTCTGGCTTGCCGATGAAGAAGTGCTGCGCGAGGAGGGAGTGTCGAGAATACTCTCAACGTCTTTTTTAGCACTCTTCAGACTATCGTTAATGGTCTTTTGCTGTTCGTTCAGCGTTTGGCGCAGCTCTTCTGCTTCAAGCTGCGCGCTAATTTCGCGCTGCATGCCGGATATCGTGCGCTTGATTTTACCAACCCAAAGGCCTGCCGTACGCGCCGCCCGAGGGAGGCGCTCAGGGCCAAGTACCAGTAGTCCCACGACACCGACAAGCATCAGTTCAAGAAAGCCGATATCCAACATAAATTATTTGGGCTCTTCGTTACGGGCCTTGCGATTTTCTTCGGCCTGAACGTCATAAGTGTTGCCAGGTTCTTCGTGGCTAACCTTGGCATGTGGAGGCTCGGCGTCTTTCTTTTCGTCGTCTTTCTCGTCTTCATGCACCGCTTTTTTAAAGCCTTTAACCGCGCCGCCCAGGTCGGTGCCCACATTGCGTAGCTTTTTGGTGCCGAAGATTAAAATAATGATGCCTAAGACAATTAGCAGCTGCCAAATACTGATGCCACCTAACATATGCGTATCCTCGTTAATTCAAATGCGTGTTATTTATTATGGCGTACGTGCGGCTTTTTCGACATGGCCGGAAATGCCAAAGCGCCGCGCCAACTCGTTTAACACATCCTGATGATCCAGCTCCAGGTGAGAGAGCATAACCAGCGTATGGAACCAGAGGTCGGCGGTTTCCGAGACCAGAGCCTGGCGCTGCTCGTGGCTGCCGTGTTCTGCATCCTTTGCGGCAAGCAGCGTCTCGGTGGCTTCTTCACCCACTTTTTCGAGTATCTTGTTCAAACCCTTATGATGCAAGGAGGCAACGTAAGAATCTTCAGAAGAAGCGCTGCGCCGCTGCTTTAGTGCCTCGGCGAGGGTGTCCAGTACGGGGGCGTGATTAGACGTTAAAGAGGTATTCATGAGTCTCCTTTACAACAGTGAGCATCATCATTCGTAAGTGAAAGTCCCACCACGTGCGAACGTCCAACCACGTTTATAACAACGCTATTGCCATAACAGTAGCAGCAAGCCAATGGCGGCTGCGCCTAAAATCGGCCAATCTTGAGTAGCGGCCCAACTGACAAGCGGCTGCCAGGCCAGTGCAATCGCTACCAGGAGCAGGCCAATCCGTAAGCGGTGATGGCGTTTTCCTTGATCCGCCATTTGGCGCTGCATGTGATGAATCGAGTCGACCTGTTGGTGACGCTGGCGATGTTCAACTTCCATCCGGGTCAGCGCCTGGTGGGCAAGAACGGGCAGTTCAGGCAACTGATGAGAAAGCTCAGGCGCTTGGCGCTTTAACGACTCCCACAGCCCGCTAATGCCCGCGCGGTCTTTCATCCACTGCTCAAGATAGGGCTTGGCAGTGCTCCATAGATCCAGTTCCGGATAGAGCTGGCGGCCAAGGCCTTCAATATTGAGCAGGGTCTTTTGCAGCAGTACCAACTGAGGCTGGACTTCCATATTAAAGCGCCGAGCCGTTTGAAAAAGCCCTAACAGTACTTGGCCAAAGGAAATGTCTTTTAAAGGCTTTTCAAGGATCGGCTCGCAAACGGTGCGGATGGCCGCGGCAAACTCATTCGCGCGAGTATTCTCGCCCACCCAGCCAGATTCGATGTGCAGCGCGGCGACTTCATAATAGTCTTGATGGAAAAATGCCAAAAGGTTACGCGCGAGATAGTCCTGATCCTCGCGGGTTAAACTGCCCACAATCCCACAGTCGATCGCAATGTATTGAGGATCTTCGGGATTATCGCAATTAACAAAAATATTACCCGGGTGCATATCCGCGTGGAAGAAGTTGTCGCGAAATACCTGGGTAAAAAAGAGTTCTACGCCGCGCTCAGCGAGTTTCTTTAAGTTGACCCCACGGGCGGTCAGCGTCTCCATATCCGCGACGGGTACACCGCGAATACGCTCCTGAACCATCACGTGTCGACGTGTGAAAGGCCAATAAATAGTCGGTACAAACAGCAGCGGCGAATCCTTGAAGTTACGCTTGAGCTGTGAGGTGTTAGCCGCTTCTTTATAAAGGTCCAGTTCGTCGAATAGCGTGGCCTCATAGTCGCGAATCACTTCGACCGGGCGCAGTCGGCGGGCTTCAGGCACCTTGGCAAACAGTTTGGCAACTTGATACATCAGCGCCATGTCCTGGCGCATGATGCGGTCGATACCGGGGCGGATAATTTTAACCACCACCTCTTCGCCGGTATGTAGCTTGGCCGCATGTACCTGAGCGATGGATGCCGAGGCAAGTGGCGCCTGCTCGAATTCAGCGAACGCTACATCAAGTGACATCTCCAGCTCTTTTTCGACCCGGGCGGCGGCAAGTTCGCCCGGAAAGGGCGGCACCTGATCCTGTAGGCGCCTAAGCTCGTTGGCGACATCATCCGGCAAGAGGTCTCGACGCGTGGAGAGCATCTGGCCAAATTTGATAAAAATAGGCCCCAGCGCTTCCAGCGCCAGGCGCAATCGCTCGCCACGACTGCGATGACCAACCGAAAAAAGTCGCAGCGGTGAAAACCATAAAAGCGCTCGCAGCCAAAACGGCAGCCGCTCCATGGGGATCAGAGTGTCTAGCCGGTGGCGCGCAATAATCCAAAGAATTTTGAACAGACGCAGGCTCATGCCGACGGCTCCTGTGAGGCAAGCGATGAGTCACGCACCAGGCGGCGATGGAGTCGGTTAAAGCGGGCTTCCAAACGGTCAGTTGCCACTTCAAGTTCGGTTAAGTGGTCACGCAGCACATCACGCTGCTGACGGCCTGGCAGTAAACGCGCTTCTTCAAATACATACTCTGAGACATCCTGAAGAAGCTCATTTTTGGTACGCAGCCCCCAGCGCGTCAGGCGGCGCACGCCTTCGGCCAACGAGTGAGCGGGGATATCGCCCAACCAATTGGCAAGCTCGGCTTCCCAGTCGATATCCAGGTCAAACAGCAGGTCGCGGGTAGCTTCCAGTAGATGAAGGCGTCCGCGCACCGCGAGCTTGCCGTCAAACATGAGCCGCTCAATGGAGGCGCCGCTGATCCATTCAGAGAAGGTTTCAGGCGTGAGTTCTACCACTGCGTCGACATCGGCTTCGTCTACGTCATCGCCACGGAGTAGGTCAATACCCGCCAAATGGTAATGCAGTACCAGTTGCAGATGCGGCTTTTCCAAACGCACCAAAAGCCGACTGCCCGCCAGGGCCGCTAAGCGAGCCGGTGCGGCAGGGTCGCGAGCGAGCAGGGCATTAAGCGTACGTTCACAACCAGCCAACACAAGTGTCGGGGTTAACAGCATGCTGACCTCGTGATCGTTGATACCACTATCGACGATAACGTCATAACTTGATGCCACGGTGCAGGGCCACAATGCCGCCCGTCAGGTTGGTGTACTCCACCCGCTCAAGGCCTGCTGCTTCCATCATCGCTTTAAGCGTTTCCTGATTCGGGTGCATGCGAATGGACTCCGCTAAATAGCGGTAGCTTTCGCCGTCTCCGGCGACAAGCTCGCCCATTTTAGGCAGCAGGCGGAAAGAGTACTCATCATAGGCTTTAGAAAGCAGCGGGTTATTGGGCTTGGAGAACTCCAGCACCAGCAAGCGGCCACCCGGCTTTAGCACGCGGGCCATGGAGCGTAGCGCGGCGTCTTTGTTGGTCACATTACGCAAGCCGAACGCAATCGTAATACAGTCAAAGCTATTGTCAGGGAAGGGCAAGCACTCAGCGTTGGCCTGAACGTATTCAACATTGCCACCGACGCCATTATCCATCAGCTTGTCGCGGCCAACCTTCAGCATGGAGGCGTTGATGTCGGCAAGCACGACTTTGCCGCGTGGGCCAACAATACGTGAGAACTTAAGGGTTAAATCACCGGTCCCCCCCGCGATATCTAAAACGTGGTGGCCGGGGCGAACGCCCGCACGCTCAATGGTGAAGCGTTTCCAGACACGGTGGATGCCCATCGACATTAAATCGTTCATAACGTCGTAACGGGCGGCGACCGAGTGGAATACATCCGCTACACGTGATGCTTTCTCGTCGACCGGGACTTCTTGATAACCAAAATCGGTGGTGCGCTTTTCCGTGGGGCTCATGGGGCTTTAGCTCCCGAGTTCGAGGCGGTAACAATCGACCAGATGGTCGTCGTATAAAAAGGTTGGCGATATTGTAGCCTTGTCTGCCCCAATTTGTCTGCGCCTGGTCGGATGCGCTGGGTCATGGTTTTTGAGTTTGGTTCTTGGCTTATGGTTCTTGAAGCATGCTTCTCGAATCACAGCTGCTTGAATTGGATACCTGCCGGCTCGCGCGATGCACTGGCTTCTTTTAGCCGCTGCAGATAGTTCTCCCAATAGGCTTTTTGATGCGTGGCGAGTTCAAACAGGTATTCCCAGCTATAAATGCCGCTGTTATGCCCGTCATCAAAGTAAAGCTGTAGCGCATAGTTGCCTGTCTGGACGATGTTTTGTAGCCCAACATCCTTTTTACCGACTTGAAGCACAGCGGTATCACCGCCATGGCCACGTACCTCTGCAGAGGGCGAGTAAACCCGCAAAAACTCTATCGGCAGCCGGAAGCTCTCACCGCTGGCATAGCCAAGCTCAAGTTCGCGGGCCTTTTTATGATAGTGAACCCGGTTGGGGGCGGGAGCGTTCATGCACAAACCTCTTGGCTCATTGCCGAGATAGCTTGCCCACCTTCTGCGCCCCATTGAAACAGGCATCAGTGGGCAAGCGATTTAAGCGATCATTACAGGATATAGCGCGACAGGTCTTCGTCGACAGCCAGTTCACCTAGTTGGGCATTCACATAATTGGCATCAATGACCAGCGGGCTGTCCATATCGCCGCCCTTGAACGAGGCTTCTTCCAGCAAGCGCTCCATCACGGTGTGCAAGCGGCGAGCGCCGATGTTTTCGGTGCCTTCGTTAACCTGCCAGGAGATCTCGGCGATACGCTCAATCCCGTCAGGGGTGAACTCAATACCCAGCCCTTCGGTTGCCAGCAGCGCCTGGTACTGTTTGGTCAATGATGCGGATGGCTCGGTCAGAATGCGCTTGAAGTCGCCCGGCGTTAGCGCATCAAGCTCCACGCGGATCGGCAGACGGCCCTGTAACTCGGGGATCAAGTCAGACGGACGCGCCAAGTGGAAAGCGCCGGATGCGATGAACAGGATATGGTCAGTTTTTACCATGCCGTACTTGGTGGAAACCGTAGAGCCTTCGATCAACGGTAGCAGGTCACGCTGAACACCTTCACGAGAAACTTCACCACCGCTGGATTGTCCGCTGCCCTTGGCAACTTTGTCGATCTCATCGAGGAACACGATGCCGTGCTGCTCTACGGCCTCAACGGCACGCGCTTTGATTTCATCTTCATTCACCAGCTTGCCGGCTTCTTCATCGCGCAGTAGTACCAGCGCTTCTTTGACCGTTACGCGGCGCTGCTCGCGTTTCTGCTGGCCCATGTTGGAAAACAGGCTCTGCAGTTGATTGGTCATCTCTTCCATGCCGGGCGGCGTCATGATGTCGACACCCGCGCTCTGGGAAGATACCTCTATATCTATCTCTTTATCATCCAGCTGGCCTTCGCGCAGTTTTTTGCGAAAGCTTTGACGCGTGCTGGAGTCTTCACGAGGCTTGTCTTCCTGGCCGCGGGGCGGCGGCAGAAGCGCATCAAGCACGCGATCTTCAGCGGCATCGTCGGCACGATGGCCGACTTCCTCTTTGGCATGCTCGCGCACCATTTTCATGGCCGATTCCATCAAATCACGAATGATGGATTCCACATCGCGGCCAACGTAGCCTACCTCGGTAAATTTAGTAGCTTCTACTTTGATAAACGGCGCACGGGCGAGTTTCGCTAAACGGCGCGCAATCTCGGTTTTACCCACACCGGTCGGCCCGATCATCAAAATATTTTTCGGGGTTACTTCAGGACGCAGGTCGTCGTCAAGCTGCATGCGGCGCCAGCGATTGCGCAGCGCAATGGCAACGGCGCGCTTGGCGTCTTGCTGGCCGATGATGTATTGATCAAGCGCGTGGACGATTTCGCGGGGTGTCATCTGAGTCATTAAGTCAGCCTCAACGTTCGTTGGTATTCAGCTCTTCGAGCGTCACGTGATGGTTGGTGAATACACAGATGTCACCGGCAATTTGGAGCGATTTCTCGGTGATTTCACGCGCGGAAAGCTCGGTATTCTCAAGCAGCGCTCGGGCACTTGCCTGGGCAAAGTTGCCGCCTGAGCCAATCGCGATAATGCCGCGTTCAGGCTCAACCACATCGCCGTTGCCGGTAATGATCAGCGAGGCGCTGTGGTCAGCGACGGCAAGCAGCGCTTCCAACCGGCGCAGGGCACGGTCGGTGCGCCAGTCTTTGGCTAGCTCAACGGCCGCCTTGGTCAAGTGACCCTGGTACTTTTCAAGCTGGGCTTCAAAGCGCTCAAACAGCGTAAATGCGTCAGCGGTGCCGCCTGCAAAACCGGCGAGCACCTTGCCACGGTAAAGGCGACGCACCTTGCTGGCGTTGCCTTTCATCACGGTGTTGCCAAGTGATACCTGGCCGTCGCCTGCCAGGGCAACCTGATTACCGCGACGTACGGATACGATAGTGGTCATGGAGATAACTCCTTGGGGGAGGCGTGCTCCCGATAACTGAACGGCCGCTTAAACGATGATAGAGCGACCGCCTATAAAAGACGATGAACAATAAAATGCGGGCGGCTGATAAAAAATCAACCGCCCGCTGGGTAACGCCTACCGCTTTATTCGTTTGAGGCCCGGTTATTAAAATCAGTTTTGCAGCTGTATCAACAAGGGTTCAATGCCTTGCGTGGTCATTAAATCCTGGGCGCGGTTCAACTCGCGTGTGTCTTCGTAAGGGCCTACCTGGACACGGTGCCACGTATCGCCGCCTGCTTGCACTTCGCTGATTTGCGCCAGTAGGCTCAAATTACGTAACCGGCTGCGTAGTTGCTCGGCATCGCTTAGCTCACGAAACGAAGCGGCCTGCAATACGTAGCGATTAGGCGCGCTGGTGCTGGCGGGGGCTGTCGGCTGCGCGGTACTTGCCTGCTCTTCCGGCCGCGTGTTGGCCGCAATCACCTGAGCGATAGGGTCGTCAGTTGATGACGTTTGGGTTGAGGCGCTCTCGGCGGCTTGCACATCAACTTGCTCGGCAACTTCCGGGCGGGTAACGCTTGAAGGAAGCGTGACACCCGGGGCAATGACCTCGGTTTCAGGCAGCAAGGTATAGAACTCGAACGTGGGCATCGAGGGTTCGCTTGCGGTTTCGTTTTCCCTGGCGGCGGCACGCTCGGCACTTTCGGGTTTGGAGAGTACCGTTGCCTGCGGCTGGTCACTTGGCGTGTCCTGCCAGGGCGCCGTGCCGTGCTGGTGCTGAGCAAGGAAAAAACCTGCGGCCATACCGGCAAGACCCCATACCCAGCCCGGCAGGCGAAACCCTCTGCCTTTGGTGGAGCGAGGGGCTTTACGCTGCGAGGTAGCGCCCTGGCGAGGGCGAGCAGGCTTTTTGCGCGGGCTGGCCATGGCTTACATCTCCTCGGGGGCACTAACGCCCATCAAGTCCAGGCCATTACGCAGTACCTGACGGGTTGCCAGACCCAGCGAGAGACGCACGTTACGAAGCGTATCGTCTTCGACCATGACTTTGACCGCGTTGTAGCAGGTATGGAAATCCCCCGCCAGGTCCAGTAGATACTGCGCCACTTGCTGCGGTTCGCGGTTTTTCGCCGCGTTTTGAACCACTTCTGGATAGCGCGCCAGGCGGTTAAGCACGGCTTTTTCCTGGTCGCTTCCCAGCAGCGCGAGGTTGGCAAGCGCCAAGGCATGATCAAAAGGCTGGCCCGCTGCCTCTGTTTTACGCAGCATGCTGCTTACGCGTGCGTGGGCGTACTGAATGTAGTACACCGGGTTGTCGTTGGACTGTGAGCGCGCTAGGTCAATATCGAAAGTTAGCTGTGAGTCGGCGCGGCGTGCAGCGAGGAAGAAGCGCGTGGCATCACGGCCCACTTCATCAATCAGGTCACGCACCGTAACGTAGCTGCCTGCCCGCTTGGAGAGTTTTACTTCAACGCCAGAGCGCGTGACCATCACCATCTGGTGCAGTACGTAGTCGGGCCAGCCTTTGGGAATGCCCACTTCCAGCGCTTGAAGGCCCGCACGCACACGGGTAACGGTCGAGTGGTGGTCGGCCCCCTGCTCGTTAATCACGGTGGTAAAGCCGCGCTGCCATTTATCCAGGTGGTAAGCAACGTCGGGCAGGAAGTAGGTATAGCCGCCTTCACGCTTGCGCATGACGCGGTCTTTGTCATCGCCAAAGTCAGTGGTACGCAGCCACATGGCGCCATCTTCTTCATAGGTGTGGCCGTTGGCGACGAGTTTTTCAGCCGCTTCGTTGACCTTGCCGTCCTGATAAAGCGATGACTCCAGGAAGTACACGTCAAATTCAACGCCGAAAGCCTTTAGGTCCAGATCCTGTTCGCGACGCAGCCAGGCAACGGCAAACTCTTGAATGGCCTCCAGGTCATCAGCGTCTGCCTTAGCGGTTACTTCACGGTCATCGGCAGTGACCGTTTTACCCGCCAGGTAGTCGTTAGCGACATCGGTAATGTATTCGCCGCGATAGCCGTCTTCCGGCCAGCTTTCATCATCAGGGCCCAGATTTTTGGCGCGCGCCTGTACCGAACGGGCCAGGTTGGCAATCTGCGCGCCGGCATCGTTGTAGTAAAACTCACGCGTGACGTCGTAACCGGTTGCTTCCAGCAGGCGGCACAGGCAGTCGCCAATCGCGGCGCCGCGGCCGTGGCCTACGTGTAACGGGCCTGTTGGGTTGGCCGATACAAATTCGACCTGCACTTTTTCCGCCTTACCCACCATGCTGCGGCCAAAGGCGTCGCCGCTATCCAGCACTTGCGCCACAATTTGGGCGGCGGCATCTGCGGCGGCAAAAAAGTTGATAAACCCGGGCCCAGCAATTTCGGTTTTTTGAAGTGCATCGCTTTCTGGCAGCGCGGCAATCAGCGCCTCGGCCAGCTCACGAGGGTTTTTACCAGCAGGCTTGGCCAGCATGAGTGCCAGGTTCGTGGCGTAATCGCCGTGCGCCTTGTCTTTGGTGGGGTCAACTTTGATGTTGGGCTGAAGGTCATCAGGCAGCACGCCTTGGTGCTTAAGCGCATCAATGGCGCCGTTGAGCAGGGAAACAATCGTGTCTTTCATTTAGGTATCCGGGTAACGTCGGTGGCGGCGTGTGCAAGTGCGCACTTACGAAGTGCATCAGCAAAGCGGCCATTATCAGCATTTGGCGCGCAGTTTCAAAGGTGTTGATGCGATCCTTGCATAAGTGCCCTTGGCAATCCTGGCTATTTTCAACGGCGGCGACGCAGGCTAGGCAAGCGTTTGAGGGTCGATATCAATCGACCAGCGCACCTTGCGCGCCTCGCGGTTGGCCTCAAGCCATTGCACCAGCCAACTGGCCGCCACGTGCAATTGACTGCGCTTATTGGCGGTCAGCATCAAGTGCATGTGGTAGCGATTTTGGCGTCGCTCCATGGGCGCAGGCACGGGGCCCAGGCAGTAAGTGGTAAGGCCCGACGTTTTCAGCCACTCGCGCAGCGCTTGGCCTGCCTGTTGCGCTAAGGCAAGGGCCGCCGGTTCCTGGGGGCTTTCGATCCGTAGTAGCGCCATAAACGTGAACGGCGGCAGGTGTGCCTGGCGGCGCTCTTCCAGTAAGTTTCTCGCCAATGCTCCATAGCCCTGTTCGGCCAGCAGCCCTAAGTGAGGGTCATCCGGATGCAGTGTTTGCACCAGTACCCGCCCTTGGTCGGCTGCACGTCCTGCGCGCCCGGCCACCTGTTCCAGCAGCTGCGCGCTATGCTCCAGGGCACGGAAGTCGGCGGCGTAAAGACCGCCGTCAGCATTCACCACAACCACCAGTGTGACGTGAGGCAGATGATGCCCTTTGGCAAGCATCTGCGTACCCACCAGCAGGCAAGGCTCACCCCGCTGAATCTCTTTTAGGATCTGCTCAAAGCTGTCTTTCTTGCGGGTGCTGTCGCGATCAATACGGTGCACGGTGACCTTGGGGAAAAGGCCCTGGAGCGTCTCTTCGGTACGCTCGGTGCCGCTTCCCAGCGCACGTAAGTCGCCGCTGCCGCACTCGGGGCAGGCATCCGGCAGGGCGCGACGGCTATCGCAGTGGTGGCAGGCAAGTAGCGGCGGCTGGCGGTGCAGCGTCATGCGTGAGTCGCACTGGCCGCATTCCGCCATCCAGCCGCAGGCGTGGCAGGCAAGCGACGGCGCAAAGCCGCGCCGGTTGATGAAAATCAGCACCTGCTTGCCCGAACTCAAGGTGCTTTTGATCGCTTTGATAGCACCCGGTAGCAGGCCCCCCTGGCGGCGCTGGTGGCGTAAATCAAGAAGCTCCAGCTTGGCGGGCTGATGACGGCTGGGCCGCTGAGTAAGGCGCAGGTGGCGATAACTACCGGAAAGCGCCTGCTGTAGGCTCTCAAGCGAAGGTGTGGCGCTGCCCAGCAGTAGTGGAATGCCGTGGTAATGAGCGCGTGCAACGGCCAGGTCGCGGGCGTGGTAACGCAGCCCGTCGTGCTGCTTGTAAGAGCCGTCGTGCTCTTCATCGACAATGATCGCGCCTGGGTTGGCAAGCGGGGTAAAGATCGCCGAGCGTGTTCCGATGATAATCAGCGCCCGCCCGTTTGCCGCGGCTTCCCAAACGTCCAGCCGTTCGGGGTCGGTTAAGCCGGAGTGGAGTGCCACCACGGGCACCCGAAAACGGTTTCTAAAGCGCGCCAGGGTTTGCGGCGTCAGGCCGATTTCCGGCACCAATACCAGCGACTGCTTGCCTTTGGCGGCAATTGCTTCAATAAGCTGCAGATACACTTCTGTCTTGCCGCTGCCGGTAACGCCTTCCAGCAGGCAAGGGTGGTAGCTTTCAAGCTTTTCGTGTAGCGCCGCAAGGGCGGTGGCCTGCTCACGATTGAGCGGCAGTGCCGGTGTGGCAAGCAAACTGCCACTCGGCGTCTCGGGGGCGGTCAGGGTGATTTCCTGGTGGGTGACCAGCCCCTTCTTGCCCAGTGCTAGCAGCTGGTCGCGGCTAAAGCCGTGGGCGCTGACAGCCCGTGAAGGCAGGCCGTGCGGATGCTGGCATAAAAGCGCATACAGCTCGGCTTGTTTGGGCGCTCGGCTTAAATCCGGCGGGGTATGCGTTACGGCAAACCACAGCGTTTGCGTGCGCCCAGCCATTGGGTGGCCCTGGCGCAGCCGTGCAGGCAGCGCATGATGGAGCGTATCGCCCAGGCTGTGTTGGTAGTAGCGTGCGGCAAACCGGCATAGCCACAGCCAGTCATTGGGAAGTGGTGCATCATCCAGCGCTTCGCTGACAGCACGTAACTGGCTGCGTGGTAGTTCGCTGGTGGCAGCCAGTTCAACTACCACGCCCACCACTTCGCGCCGCCCAAAGGGTACGCGTACACGAAGCCCAGGCTGCCAGCCGCAAGGGGGAGTGCGGCTGGCGGGCAGGTAATCAAACAGGCGTCGGAGTGGGGACGGCAAGGCGACTTTTAGCACCTGCAAAGAAACAGTGTCAGGCAATTGGCCTCCGGCGATAAATTTTGCTAAAATATGCGGCCGCTCTGAATCTAAACGATCAGACGGTTAACCGGTTAGTAGTTTTTCCAAACCCGTATGCGGTGCCTGGCAACGGATCAGGTGGCGGCATACCGCTTGAGAGATCATCACGATGAGACAAGGTATTCACCCGAATTACAATACGGTCACCGCTAACTGCTCTTGCGGTGCTAGCTTCCAGGTAGGCTCTACTTCTGGCCAGGATTTCTCGCTAGACGTATGCTCCAACTGCCACCCGTTCTACACAGGTAAGCAGAAGCAAGCGACCACCGGTGGCCGTGTAGAGCGCTTCAACAAGCGTTTCGGCGCTGCTGTTAAGCGCGGCTAATCCTGACGGATCAGCCACACTGCAAGTGCGGGTAAAATACCAGGTACTTGTAAGAAAAACCCACGCTACGGCGTGGGTTTTTTTATGGGCGAATTTCTATAAATGCCTGTTTGGATGAACAAATGGCGAGATGGAAGGGTTTTTCATAAATGCTGCGATACAGCAATAAGCAATGCGTTATAGCTAAAATGCTTCTGCATAAGATTCAGCAAATGGTTGGGAAAAGTAATTAACGTGAAGGAAAAATCGCTAAAAAAAGCGTTTTCTTTTTGAGTTGACGGCGCGCTTGAGGCGCCTTGGGTTTTTCTATATTCTGGAAGCACTTATATCTATTTTAGGCTAATTGGACCCTCATTATGACGGATGCAAATAAGCAGGCAGCACTGGACTATCATGCGAAACCGATTCCTGGCAAGCTATCGGTGGAGTTAACCAAACCCACCGCAACAGCCCGGGACTTGGCACTGGCATATAGCCCAGGCGTTGCTGAGCCGGTTCGCGAAATTGCCCGCGATCCTGAAAATGCTTACCGTTATACGGGCAAGGGAAATTTGGTCGCCGTTATTACCGATGGCAGCGCCATTTTAGGCTTGGGGAATCTTGGCCCGCTGGCCAGTAAGCCGGTGATGGAAGGCAAGGGCGTATTGTTCAAGTGCTTTGCCGGGATCAACTCGGTAGATGTTGAAGTAGACGCCGAAAGCCCGCAGGCGTTTATCGACACCGTTGCCCGCATTGCCGATACCTGGGGCGGCATTAATCTTGAAGATATCAAAGCGCCCGAGTGCTTTGAGATTGAAAAAGCGCTGGTTGAGCGCTGCAATATCCCCGTCTTCCACGATGACCAGCACGGCACGGCTATTGTAACGGCTGCGGGTATGCTGAACGCGTTGGAAATCGCTGGTAAAACGATAGATAGCGTGAAGATCGTTTGCATGGGGGCCGGTGCGGCAGCGATTGCCTGCATGCGCCTGCTGGTTTCGTGTGGCGCCAAAAAAGAGAACCTGGTGATGCTGGATCGCCGTGGCGTTATCCATACCGGCCGTGAGGGTATCAATGAGTACAAGGCAGAGTTTGCGCTGGATACTGACATGCGCACGCTGGATGATGCTATCGACGGCGCCGATGTGTTTATTGGACTTTCTGGCCCAGGCTTGCTGTCGGCTGAGCAGGTTAAAAAGATGGCCGCTGACCCGGTGATTTTCGCCTGCACCAACCCGGACCCGGAAATTCATCCTGACGTTGCCCGTGAAGCGCGCCCGGATGTGATTATGGCGACCGGCCGTTCAGACTTCCCAAACCAGGTAAACAACGTGTTGGGCTTTCCGTTTATTTTCCGTGGGGCGTTGGATGTGCGCGCTACACGGATTAACGAAGCCATGAAGCTTGCCGCTGTGCATGCGCTTAAGGATCTGGCCCGCGAGCCGGTTCCCGAGGAAGTGTTGAATGCCTATGAGCGTACGGAAATGAGCTTTGGTCGTGAGTACATTATCCCCACGCCAGTCGATATTCGCTTGCTGGAGCGCGTTTCTTCCGCGGTGGCCCAGGCGGCAGTAGATTCAGGCGTGGCGCGCAAACCGTACCCGGCTCACTACCCGCTCAAAACGATCGATGAGGCTTATGGCCAGTGATGTTTCGGGTGTTGTTTAACACGCCGGTTTAATCGCTACTATCAACGCCCGCACTTGCTGCGGGCGTTGTGCTTTTAAGGAGCGACGTCTAAAGGCTTTTGTACGAAGCTTAGCGAATCGGCGCGTCATGCATGCGAGTCAGCCCTTCCTGTGCGGTAGAGGCAATCAAGCGGCCATCACGGCGATAGATATGACCGCGTGCCAGGCCTCGCGAGTCGCCTGCCCAGGGGGAATCTATGACGTATAAAAGCCACTCATCCAGCCGTGCGTCCTCATGAAGCCATAGCGCGTGGTCAAGGCTTGCGATACGCAGCTTCGGGTCAGTGAACTGAATGCCATGGGGCAGTAAACTGGTGGTCAGCAGATTGAAATCAGAGGCGTAGGAGAGCAAGTGCCGGTGCAGGGCGGGGGCATTGGGTAGCGTGCCTGCAAAGCGGAACCATAAACACTGCCCGGCCGGGTCGCCGCCATCTGGGTTGCCTTTAATATGCAAAAACTCGATAGGGTGGCCCGGAAAGCGTGAGTGCTTGGCGGCGCCGCTCTCAATCAAGGCTTCCGGCGACTCGACTTGAGGCATGGCGCGCTGGTGATGAAAACCTTCTTCAGGGCTGTGAAACGAGGCGCTACAGAAGAAGATCGGTCGGCCTTTTTGAATCGCCGTAACGCGGCGCGTGGTAAAGCTCCCGCCATCGCGTACGTTATCCACCTGATAGACCACGGGGCGGTGCGGGTCGCCAGGGCGAAGAAAGTAACCGTGTTGAGAGTGTGGGTGACGCTCAGCGGGTACTGTACGTGAGGCCGCCGCGAGCGCTTGACCAAGCACCTGTCCGCCATAAAGCTGAGGAAAGCCCAGGTCCTGGCTTTGCCCTCGAAAGAGCGTCTCTTCGAGGACTTCAAGCTCAAGCAGGTTTACTAACGTATTCAGCGCGTCGGTCATTCCAGGTATCCTTGGTGCTATCTATTGTTGCCCATAGTGGCGGACATCACATACGGCGAGGCCGCCGTTGCTACCATCATTTTGCTACCTTAGCGGAGTTTGCCTTGATACGCAGCGATGAATTTTACATGCACCGTGCCCTTGAACAGGCACATTTGGCGGCTGAGGCGGGCGAAGTGCCGGTAGGGGCCGTGGTGGTGAATAGCGAAGGAGAGATTCTTGCCGCTGCCCACAATGCGCCGGTGCTGAGCTGTGACCCAAGCGGCCATGCGGAAATTCGTGCCCTGCGTGAAGCCGGGCAGCAGAGTGCCAACTACCGGCTGGAAGGGTGTACGCTGTATGTCACGCTGGAGCCGTGCATGATGTGCGCGGGCGCCATTGTGCATGCACGCCTAAAGCGTTTGGTTTATGGCGCTGCTGAGCCTCGTACCGGTATGGTGGAATCCAAGGCTAACCTGCTGGCCCAGCCGTGGTTTAATCACCATGTAGAGGTGACGGCGGGCGTGCTGGCGCCATCGGCCAGCAAGTTATTAAAAGCGTTTTTTGCGGCAAGGCGCTAGCGTGTTTTATAGCTCTCTCTGGCGTGTCACTGGATAAACATCACTTGGTGGCCACGCACAATGAGTTGCAGAGCAAAGGCTTGGAGTGCGTGAACGTGGCTATATAACGGTGATATGACCGCGTAGTGGCTTATGCCCCCGCCTCAACCTGCGTAAGCGTCGTGTGCTTTAACGCCACCAGGTCCGCGCTGCCGGTACAAAAACAGGCAACGCGCAGCTGCTCAATGAGCGTTTGAAAGTGCTCGATAACGGCATCGCTTGAGGTGGTGGCGCTGCCCAGCACCGCCGCTGCCTGACCTACCAGATGAGCGCCTAAACAGAGCGCTTTAGCCGCATCAATACCGCTGGCCACCCCGCCTGAAGCGATCAGCGGCATACCGGGCAGTGCCTGGCGCAAATCGTGCAATGCTTGTGAGGTGGGGATTCCCCAGTCGGCGAAGGCCATAGCGATGGCACGCGCTTGTGGCGTGCTGGCGCGCTCACCCTCAACGGCCGCCCAACTGGTGCCACCCGCGCCCGCAACGTCCAGCATCGCCACGCCCGCTTCGGCAAGTTGACGACCCACAGAAACAGACAGCCCAGCCCCCACTTCCTTGACCACCACAGGCACGTCCAGCGCGGCCACGGTGCGCTCAATGGCGGTGAGTATGCCACGCCAGTCGCGATCTCCACCGGTTTGCAGCGCTTCCTGTAGCGGGTTGAGATGAATGATTAGTGCGTTAGCTTCGATCATATCAACCGCGCGGCGGCCATAATCAAGCCCGCGTTCGCCTTTAATTTGGGCGGCTCCCAGGTTGGCCAGCAGTGGGATATCCGGGGCAATTCGGCGCAGTTCACTCGTGAGGCCCCAGTTGGCTTCGCCTTCAATGGCTACGCGTTGTGAACCCACGCCCATGGCAAGGCCCAGCGTTTGAGCGGCCTCTGCCAAGTGCCGGTTGATATCCTTGGCTCGGCTCGCTCCGCCGGTCATCGAACTGATGAGGATGGGTGCTTTTAGAGGTTGCCCGAACAGGTAAGTCCCCAGATCAATATCATCCAGGTTTAATTCCGGCAGCGCACAATGCTCAAAGCGCCAGTGTTCAAAGCCTGGGCGAAGGGTACTAGCGGCCTGGTTTGGGTGTAGCACGATATCCAGATGGTCGTTCTTACGCTGCGTCAGTTCGGTGTCTTTCATCGTCACTCCCTTCAACCTGAACCTGGCGGAAGCCGTCTGCCAAGTAGGAAACAGTACGTGGTCGGTTAGCTGATGGCTGTGCATGCCTTCCGGCGAAGTAATTAATGGTTTTCGATGTAACCAACTCTTATCTATCTAACCCGTTTCTATGGGTCTAACCAGACATGGCCAACTGCTTATCCAACCAGGTTGGCATAAAGTACTCAGGTACAATGCCCTGGTCGCAGGCGCAGGATAAACGCTTGTAATCGCCAGTACGTTTTTACCTGCTATTTGAAAAGCGTAATCCAAACGCCAGAAATTTTCTTTAACCACGAAGGGCAAGGTGGGGGCGAGTTGGAAGGCTCTGTAGTGAGGCTATTGATTCAACGGCGGAATTAACTCAAATGGCAGTAGGAGAGAATCGCTGGTTGCGGTTTGACCTAACTGGAAAAATTGCTGACGGCTGTGCTCAACGTACTCCAGCATCTCGTAGTAGCGCCGGATATTGCGCACATAAATGACCGGCTCACCGCCACGCGCATAGCCGTGGCGCGTTTGGCTATGCCACTCCTGTTGCTGTAACAGGGGAAGCGCCTCGCGAACATCTTGCCAGCGGTTGGGGTCCCCACCGAGCTCTTGGGTAATTTTACGGGCATCGTAAAGGTGACCAAGGCCAACATTGTAGGCCGCCATGGCCATATAAAGACGATCATCTCCGGTAATGCTTTCAGGCAGGCGGTCTTTAAGGCTGCGCAGGTAGCGGGCGCCCCCATCAATGCTTTGCGCCGCGTCTCGGCGGTTATCCACACCCATTTCGCTGGCGGTAGGGTGGGTGAGCATCATAACGCCTCGCACGCCGGTGGGGGACACCGCTTCCGCGTCCCAGTGGGATTCCTGATAACCCACTGCCGCCAGCAGTTTCCAGTCAAATCCTGTGTCACGTGCCGCCTGCTTAAACAGGTCGGTAAACTGGGGTAGGCGCGCATCCAGGTGCGCCAAAAAGGTGCGCGTACCCACATACTCTAAATAATCATCATGACCAAAGTAGCGGTTAACCAGATGGTCGAGCGTGCCATTTTCCTGAAGGGTTTGCAGGAAGTCATTGGCGGCTCCGAGCAGCCCTAAACCGCGGCCGCGAGGAAGCGCCCATACCATGGAAAGCGGGTCGCCCATTAAAAATCCGCGCTCTACATCGGGGAAAAAGAGTCGGTTAAGCCGGAACTGATGATCAAAAATAACCGCTGCGTCGAGTACGCCGCTCTCGACCTGGACAAGCAGTTCATCGACATCCAATGCGTGAGACTCTTTCCAGCTTAAGTCAGCGTAGTCGCGCTGCAACTCGCGCAGCGCTTCGCTGGTACCTGCCTGGCTTAGCGTGCCAATCTCAAGGCCTACCAGGTCGCTGGGTGCCTTTATGCCGTGTAAACCGCGCCGGTACACCAGTAGTGGTTGCATTTGAATGATGGGGCGCGTGTAGTGCACATCGGATGCGTCAGGGAGTAGTGGTAGGGCGGCAGCGCCAAAATCGCCTTGTTCACGCACGGCCGACAAGACGCTTTCAGGGTGATGTTTGGCGTTGAGATTGAGGCTTACTCCCAAATACTCGGCAAACTGATGCATCAGCTCATACTCAAACCCAGTGGGTCCCTGGCGACCCTCGTAGTAAGTCGTGGGCGTGTTGCGCGTCTGAGCCGTGATAAAATCTTTTGCTTGGATATGCGTTAAATGCTCGCCAGGTGGTACCTTGGGCAAGGTGGGCGCAAGCACCAATAAGATAATGATAATAAAGGTTAAATAGAGGCGAGTGTGCGCTAAGAAATGGGCATGGATCAATGTCAGCATAAGGTCTTGTCGGGATGAAACAAGCAGCCACAATACCCAGCCATCGTCATGCTGTCACCTTGTTGATTTCGTGTGGCCGCCGCTTTCCAGTATCATAGGGTCCAATGAGTGTCATTTTAAGGGGCCGCTTGGCGGCCTGCTATTTCCCTGCACGAATTCTCCCTGCTCTAGAGGCTTCAGGATATGCTCGAATTGCGAGGCGCGCCCGCCCTTTCTACCTTCCGTCATACACGGTTGCTAACGGTGCTGCGTGAACGTGTTCCCGAGGTGGAGGCGCTGTCTGCCCACTATGTTCATTTGATTGACCACCGTGAAGAACTCAGTGATGCCTCTCACGAGCGTTTGGCGCAACTGTTGGATTACGGCACCCCCACCCATGCCGAGATACCTGCCGACGCTCAACGTTTTCTGGTCGTACCGCGGTTAGGCACCCAGTCGCCCTGGTCATCCAAAGCGACGGATATTGCGCATAACTGTGGGCTGTCGGGCATTCGCCGGATAGAGCGTGGTGTTGATTATCGGGTAGGGTTTAGCCGTGCGCCCAGCGAAGAGAGCCTGGCTGCGCTGATGGCACTGTTGCACGACCGAATGACCGAAACCGTGCTTAATGATGCGGCTGAAGCGGCGGCGCTATTTGCTCATCACGACCCGGCACCGCTGGGTAGCGTGGATATTTTAAACAGCGGGCGCGAGGCGCTGGTAACCGCTAACCGTGAATTGGGCCTGGCGCTTGCCGATGACGAAGTCGACTACCTGGTCGATGCCTTTAACGAGCTTCAGCGCAACCCCACCGACATTGAGCTAATGATGTTCGCCCAGGCGAACTCTGAGCACTGCCGGCATAAAATCTTCAACGCGGATTGGATCATTGACGGCGAGCCGCAGACCCATTCGCTGTTCAAGATGATCAAGAACACCTTTGCGACCTCCCCTGAAAACGTCTTGTCGGCCTATAGCGATAACGCTGCGGTTATCAAAGGCAGCCAGGCGGGGCGTTTTTATCCCACGCCGCTGACCGGTGCTGAGGGAGAGCGTGCGCTGTACGGGACACATCAGGAGCCGATTCATATCCTGATGAAGGTGGAAACCCATAACCATCCGACTGCGATTGCGCCGTTCCCTGGTGCGGCGACAGGCTCGGGTGGTGAGATTCGCGATGAAGGCGCCACCGGTATCGGCGGCAAACCGAAAGCGGGCCTTTCCGGTTTTACCGTTTCCAACCTGCGTATCCCCGAGTTTGTACAGCCTTGGGAAGCGTTTGATTATGGCAAGCCCGAGCGCATGCAGTCCGCCCTTGCCATCATGCTGGAAGGCCCGATTGGCGGCGCGGCGTTTAATAACGAGTTTGGCCGCCCAAACCTTACCGGTTACTTCCGTACCTATGAGCAGGACACCCTCAACGAGGGCGGCATTGAGCGTCGCGGCTTCCACAAGCCGATCATGCTGGCGGGCGGTTACGGTAATATTCGCGCCCAGCACGTTCAAAAGGGCGATATTCCTGTTGGCGGTAAGCTGATTGTGATGGGTGGCCCGGCGATGTTGATCGGCCTGGGCGGCGGCGCGGCCTCGAGCATGTCTTCTGGCACCTCAAGTGCCGACCTGGACTTTGCTTCGGTACAGCGTGAAAACCCGGAAATCGAGCGACGCGCTCAGGAAGTGATTGACCGCTGCTGGGCAATGGGAGACAAAAACCCGATCTGCTTTATCCACGATGTGGGGGCGGGTGGTCTTTCCAACGCGCTGCCGGAGCTTGTTAAAGACGGCAACCGGGGTGGGCTGTTCGATTTACGGGCGGTGCCTAATGCTGAGCCGGGTATGAGCCCGCTTGAAATCTGGTGTAACGAAGCGCAGGAACGCTACGTACTGGCCGTTGCAGCTGAAGACCTGGCAACGTTTGATGCGTTGTGTAAGCGCGAGCGTTGCCCCTATGCGGTGGTGGGTGAAGCGCAGGCTGACCACCATCTTGAAGTGCGCGATGGCCACTTCAACAGCAAGCCGATTGACCTGCCCATGAGCGTGCTGTTCGGTAAAGCGCCGAAAATGCAGCGCAGCTTTGAGCGCCATGCACCAGAGCTTTCCGGTGTAATGCTGGATAATCTCGACCTGCGCGAGGCGCTTGATCGCGTTCTACGCCTGCCTGCCGTGGCCTCCAAAAGCTTCTTGATTACCATTGGCGACCGCTCTATTACAGGCCAGGTGGCGCGTGACCAAATGGTCGGCCCTTGGCAGGTGCCGGTTGCGGATGTAGCGGTCACAACGGCCAGTTATGACACCCATGCCGGTGAAGCGATGGCGATGGGGGAACGTCCGCCGGTTGCCTTGATTGACCCCGCCGCTAGCGCACGCCTGGCGGTCGCCGAGGCGATTACGAATCTCGCGGCAGCGCCCATAGCCAAGCTAAGCGATATCAAGCTTTCGGCTAACTGGATGAGCGCCGCTGATCACCCTGGCGAAAACCAGGCGCTTTATGATGCGGTTCACGCGGTGGGGATGGAGCTTTGCCCGGCGTTAGGTATTGCGGTGCCGGTCGGCAAAGACTCCATGTCGATGCGTACCTCCTGGCAGGATGTGAGTGACCAAGGGGATAGCGAAGAGAAAAGCGTTACATCACCGCTGTCGGTGGTGATTACCGGCTTCGCGCCTGTGACTGACGCGATGGCAACCCTGACGCCACAGATTAACCTGGATCAGGATGAGTCGGATCTTATTCTGATCGACCTGGGGAGCGGTCAAAATCGCTTGGGCGGCTCTGCGCTGGCGCAGGTATATGGTCAGGTAGGCGATACCTGCCCGGATGTCGACGACCCAGAAGATATCAAAGCCTTCTTTGAGGTGATTCAGGGGCTTAATCGTGACGGTAAGCTGTTGGCGTACCATGACCGTAGCGATGGCGGCTTGTTGGTCACGCTGTTGGAAATGGCCTTTGCGGCGCACGCCGGCCTTGAGATCAAACTCGACTGGATGATTGACGAACCCGTTGAAGCGCTTAATGCGCTGTTCTCGGAAGAGCTTGGCGCGGTGATTCAGGTCAACCGCGAGCACACCGAAGAGGTGTTGGCGCAATTTGCAGTCGCGGGTATTGAAACCTGTGGTGTCATCGCCCGGCCGCGTTACGACGACCAGGTGCGGGTAACCCTGTTTGAAGAGCCGCTGCTGGAAACCACGCGCCAACTGACACAGCGTACCTGGTCTGAAACCAGCTATCGCCTGCAGGCACTGCGCGATAATCCCGAGTGCGCTAAAAACGAGTTCGACAGCCTGCTCGATACGCGTGACCCTGGCCTCTCGGCGACGCCCACGTTTGATATTAATGAGGATGTCAGCGCGCCGTTTATCAATCTGGCCAAGCCCGCTGTTGCGGTACTGCGTGAGCAGGGCGTTAATGGCCAGGTCGAGATGGGCTGGGCATTTGATAAAGCCGGCTTTGAAGCGATTGATGTTCACATGAGTGACATTCTGGAAGGCCGTGTTGCGCTTGATGAGTTCAAAGGGCTCGTTGCCTGTGGCGGTTTCTCTTACGGCGATGTGTTAGGCGCGGGTGGTGGTTGGGCGAAATCCGTGCTGTTTAACGAGCGGGCACGCGATCAGTTTGCCGCCTTCTTTACCCGCGAAGACAGCTTCTCGCTGGGCGTGTGTAACGGATGCCAGATGCTTTCGCAGTTGAAGTCGTTGATCCCGGGGGCTGAAAACTGGCCAGGCTTTGTGCGTAACGAGTCCGAGCAGTTTGAGGCGCGGGTAGCCATGCTGCGCGTTGAAAAAACGCCCTCGGTTCTACTGGCTGGCATGGAAGGTTCCCTGCTGCCTATTGCGGTGGCCCATGGGGAAGGCCGTGCTGAGTTCCGCGATGCCGCGCACCTGCGTAGCATGCAATCCAGCAATCAGATTGCGCTTCGCTACATTGATAACTATGGGCAGGTGACCACGCGCTATCCGGCTAACCCTAACGGTTCGCCGTCAGGTATTACCGGGTTAACCACCTCCGATGGCCGCGTCACGATCATGATGCCTCACCCGGAGCGCGTTACCCGCGCGGTCACCAACTCTTGGCGTCCGGCAGAGTGGACAGAAGATGGTGCCTGGCTGCGCATGTTCCGCAACGCGCGTGTTTGGGTCGGTTAATACCGCACACCGTTAAGCCATACGTAACACATAACGGCGGCCCAAGGGCCGCCGTTATGGCTAACGCTGTTCCTGATTGCTCTTGCCCGCTTGAGCCAGCAAAGTAATTTTCTGGCTGTTGGAGTTATATGCCACCACCTGCTTTACGCCCTTACCAAACGGACGCGGTGAAACGTGTTGTTACGCATTTTCGCGCGTCCAGCGAACCCGCGGTGGTGGTATTACCTACGGGAAGCGGGAAGTCGTTGGTGATTGCCGAACTGGCCCGCTTGGCGAGAGGTCGCGTATTGGTATTGGCGCATGTACGCGAGCTGGTGGAGCAGAATCACGCCAAGTATCAGGCCTATGGGCTTAAAGCCGATATCTTCAGCGCGGGTTTAAAGCGCAAGGAGGCGTCGCGCCAGGTCGTGTTTGGCTCGGTGCAGTCGGTAGTGCGTAATCTGGAGGCGTTCAATGATGAAGGCTTCACTCTGCTGGTCATTGATGAGTGCCACCGGGTGTCGCTTGATAAAGACGCAAGCTACCGCCAGGTGATTGATCACCTGCGGGCACAAAACGCGAAGTTGAAAGTGTTAGGGCTGACCGCGACGCCTTACCGGCTAGGCCAAGGGTTTATCTACCATCGCCATTACCACGGCATGGTGCGCGGCAGTGACGCAAGCTTTTTTCGTGACTGCGTGTTCGAACAGCCGCTGCGCTTGATGGTAAAGCAAGGCTATCTTGCCGAACCCAAACGCCTGGATATGGCGATTGAAGGGTATGATTTTTCCATGCTGGCGCCTGCAGAAAACGGCCATTACCGTGAAGCCGAGTTAAATCGCGTCGTGGCAGGCAATCGCGCCACCCCCATGATTATCAGTCAGATTGTTGAGCGCGCCACTGAGCGGCATGGGGTGATGATATTTGCAGCAACTGTCGCCCACGCTGAAGAGATCATGGGGTATTTGCCTGCCGACCAGGCAGCGCTGATTACTGGCGCGACCCCGTCGGCAGAGCGTACTGAGCTGATTAATGCCTTTAAGGCGCGTGAGCTTAAATACCTGGTGAATGTCTCGGTACTGACGACCGGCTTTGATGCGCCGCATGTGGATTTGATTGCGATGCTTCGGCCTACGGAGTCGGTCAGCCTTTACCAGCAGATTGCGGGCCGGGGGCTTCGGCTCTCGCCGGGGAAGCAGGATTGCCTTATTTTGGATTACGCGGGCAACCCCTGGGACCTTTACGCACCAGAAGTGGGCGAGCCAAAGCCGCCGGGCGACAATGAGCCGGTGCAGGTTGAATGCCCGGCCTGCGGCCACGCTAATCTGTTTTGGGGCAAGCGCGACGGCGAACTGGTCATTGAGCATTTTGGGCGCCGCTGCCAAGGGCTGCTTGACGATGATAAAGGCAAGCGCCACCAGTGTGATTTTCGCTTTCGCTTCAAGGTGTGCGATAGCTGTGGCGCTGAAAATGATATTGCGGCGCGTCGCTGTCACGGTTGCGAACAGCTGCTGGTGGATGCGGATGACAAGCTTAAAGATGCACTCAAATTAAAAGATGCCCGTGTATTACGGGTAAGTGGCATGCAGTTGGACGCAACCCTTAATGGCCGAGGCCTGCCGCGTCTGAAAGTGACCTATTACGATGAGGATGGCACAACACTCTCTGAGTGGTTTGCTTTGGAAACCCCCGCCCAGCGCCGCGCCTTTTATGCCGCCTTTTTGCGTCGGCATTTGCGCGCTCCGGGCGCGCCCTGGCAACCCCTCAAGCCAGAGGACGTTATTAGCGAGCAGCGCCGCTTGCGCCATCCGGATTTTGTGGTTGGGCGCAAGGTGGGCCGACATTTCCAGATTCGCGACAAGCTCTTCGACTACGAAGGACGCTATCGTAAAGCTGCCGAAGCAGGCTAACGCACCGTGCGCCAGGCGCAACGTCAGGTGCTGACTTTGTTACACTGCTTTCTAATGCCCACTGACCAAGAGATACCGACTGAGTGAGCGACACACAAAACGCCACCGCTGATCCTGAACGCATGGCGACGTTGGCACAAGAGCCCGTCGTCGAAGCGCTTGGGCGGTTGTTCGATGAGCCGATTACTCAACTGCCGGAGGATTTGTATATTCCTCCCGAGGCGCTGCGCGTTTTTCTGGAAACCTTTGAAGGACCGCTGGATCTCTTGCTTTACCTTATTCGTCGGCAAAATTTAGATATCTTGACGATCAACGTGGCCGCGATTACCCATCAGTACATTGAGTACGTAGAGCTGATGCAGGCGATGGAGATCGAGCTTGCCGGTGAGTACTTGCTGATGGCCGCGATGTTGGCGGAAATTAAATCGCGCTCGCTACTGCCTCGGCCGCCCAAAGCGGAGGGCGAAGATGAAGAGGACCCTCGGGCAGAGCTGATTCGTCGCCTGCAAGAGTACGAGCGTTTAAAAGCCGCTGCTGAAACGCTGGATACGTTGCCTCGTGTAGGGCGTGATTGGTTTAGCGTGCAGGCGGGTTTGCCCCCGCTTGAGTCGCGGGTGATTCACCCGGATGTAGAACTGGACGAACTGCTGAGTGCGCTTTCCGATATCCTTAAACGTGCCGAATTAACCCAGTCCCATCAGATTAGCCGTGAGGTACTGTCTACCCGTGAGCGTATGCTCAAGATCATGGAGCAGCTCAGCGAAGACAGCGCGCACCAACGCTACACGCCTTTTGAAGCCCTGTTTATCCTGGAAGAGGGGCGGGCAGGCGTGGTCGTCACCTTTATGGCTATTTTGGAGCTAGCGAAGGAGGCAATGATCGAAATTGTCCAGAATGCACCGCTTTCTCCTATCCATGTGCGGGCGCGCAGCGGCGCGATAGTCGATGATGAAGAAGCCGCTTTTGAAACGCTTGCTTTAGAGGAAGCAGGCGGCGCCTTTGAAGAGCCTGCCTTTGAGCCTGATGAGGAGGCACCGTGAAGGACACCACCTTAGACAACATTATAGAAGCCGCGCTGCTCGCCGCAGGCGAACCGTTGGATGTCGAGCGGCTCGAAACCCTGTTTATCGACGATGAGTGCCCGCCGAGACGAGAGTTGCGTGACGCCTTAGCGCGCCTTGCTCTGCGCCATAAAGAGGGCGCGTTAGAGTTGGTGGAAACCGCATCAGGGTTTCAACTGCGTATTCAACCACGCCTTGCGCATTGGGTGTCACGCCTCTGGGACGAACGCCCCCAGCGCTATTCGCGTGCGCTGCTTGAAACCCTGTCGTTGATTGCCTACCGGCAGCCTGTTACCCGTGGTGATATCGAAGAAGTACGCGGGGTCAGCGTGAGCAGTTCGATCATGCGCACCTTAATGGAGCGTGGATGGGTTCGTGTGGTTGGCCACCGCGATGTGCCCGGACGGCCCGCCGTCTATGCCACTACACGAAGCTTTCTGGACGATTTTGGCCTGAAAACGCTGGATGCACTTCCCCCCATGCATGAATTGGTTAATTGGGAGGAAAGAGAAGAGGCTGAGTTACCGGTTTCACAAGAGGCTCTCCTTGAAGAGGAGGGTGAGGAATCAAGGCCCAAAGAAACACTGGACGAAGCGCCAGAAAGCGTGCAGGATGCGCCACCCAAGACGGCTGAGAGAGCCGACGACCACGCCGAGACGGCGTTAACCCAGCCGCTAAGTTTTGCTGATTTAGAAGCTCGACTTGCGGCACGTGCGCAGCGCCCACATGATGACAGCGCACGCACGCAGACCAATGATATGAGGTCAGACGATCATGACTCAGAGTAACCACACCCCTCCCGTTAGTGAAAAACTCCAGAAAGTGCTTGCCCGAGCGGGACTGGGTTCGCGGCGCGAAATGGAAACCGCTATTTCTGATGGCCGAGTAAAGGTCAACAGCCAGGTCGCCAAGCTGGGTGACCGCGTTGAAATGCGCGATAACGTAAGTTTCGATGACCGCCCCGTTACACTGCGACCCGAGAACGAAGCGCCGCGTCGCGTCATCATGTACAACAAGCCAGAAGGCGAGCTGTGCACGCGTAAAGACCCGGAAGGCCGTCGTACCGTATTTGAGCGTTTGCCACGGCTAAAAGGCGAGCGCTGGATTGCCATTGGCCGACTGGATATCAATACCAGCGGTCTGCTGCTTTTCACGACCGATGGCGAGCTTGCCAACCGGTTAATGCACCCCTCAACCCAGGTTGAGCGTGAATACGCCGTGCGCGTAATGGGTGAAGTAAAGCGCGAACACATCGTAGCGATGGTGGATGGCGTTATGCTGGAAGATGGCCCTGCGCGCTTTACCGATGTGCAAGAGTTTGGTGGTGAAGGTATCAACACCTGGTTCCACGTCGTCATTCTTGAGGGACGTAACCGCGAGGTGCGCCGCCTGTGGGAGTCTCAAGAGCTAACGGTTAGCCGCCTGAAGCGTGTGCGTTACGGCAACATCTTTATTGATAAGCGTGCTAAAGCGGGAGAATGGATAGAGCTTTCGCAAGACGAAGTCGATGATCTCGCCACGATCGCTAACCTTGAAACACGTAAGGTGCCTGAGCTGACGCCGGACGAGAAGAACCGTTGGAGCCGCGACAAAAATAAGCGTCGTCCGGTACAGACAATGCGCAAGCCTAAACGCCGCTAATTTTATAACTACCCAAACCAGGGGTGGAAAATTGGTTCGCACTGGCCAGCCATCAATCGCTTGATGGCTGGCTTTTAAGTATCTGGGTACCTTAAAACGATCGTTGTTGTAGCAGGCATGATCGTGGCGGCAGAGACTCGCATGGGCCATGAAACCCGCTTTAATTACACTGCGGGAGAAAGTTAAAAACTTCTTGCCATGGCTAATCATGGTCTGTACTATATGCATCCGTTCGAAGGGGTCGTTAGCTCAGTTGGTAGAGCAGTTGACTTTTAATCAATTGGTCGTAGGTTCGAATCCTACACGACCCACCATCGAACAGCGCGTCATTAGACATATCGCTATGTCAGCACGGTAAGCAAAAATTTGGGTCGTTAGCTCAGTTGGTAGAGCAGTTGACTTTTAATCAATTGGTCGTAGGTTCGAATCCTACACGACCCACCAAATTCAACGCCCTTGGTAGCTTGCTGCCAGGGGCGTTTTGCTGTGTGCCTGATGCGTACAGCCGCACAATATACCACTTGCAGAAGACAACAATTTGCCACCACAATGGCTTCATGCAATGTGATTAAGCAACGTTTATTAGAGAAAGCTGTTAAGAGAAAACAGCGTAGAGAAATAGTTAGTAGCGCAGTAGGCCACCGCGAGAGACGCAGCGGCCTGTTGCAATCGCGAGCGGCATGTGTGGATGACACAGGTCGCGACTAGTGTTTAACAGGGGGATTCCCTGTTCGTCACAGTGGTAGACACGATGACTATTATGACTTCTCAAGCTGAGCTTGATGCTCCGCTCCCTAGCCCGTATTGCCCTACTCGTATTCCCGCAGAAGACCAGGCGCGTGTCGAAGAGATAAAGCAGTTGCTGCACACGCACAATGCCGTCCTGGTCGCGCACTACTACACCGATGACGCTATCCAACAGTTAGCGGAAGAAACCGGTGGCTGCGTGGCAGACTCCCTTGAAATGGCGCGCTTTGGCGCTCGACATGACGCTACCACACTGATTGTGGCGGGTGTGCGTTTTATGGGGGAAACAGCCAAAATCCTTTCGCCTGAAAAACGTGTATTGATGCCCACGTTGGAGGCAACCTGTTCGCTGGATATTGGCTGCCCGGTAGATACGTTCAGCGCCTTTTGCGATGCGAACCCCGACCGAACCGTGGTGGTGTATGCCAATACATCAGCAGCTGTCAAAGCACGAGCTGACTGGGTGGTGACGTCATCCATTGCCGTTGACGTGATTGAGCACTTGCAGGCAAAAGGTGAAAAAATCCTTTGGGCACCGGATAAGCATCTGGGGGGATATATTCAGAAAAAAACCGGCGCTGATATGCTGATGTGGGACGGCGCCTGTATTGTGCATGAAGAGTTCAAGGCGAAAGGTATTGAGGACTTAAAACGCCTTTATCCTGATGCGGCGGTGCTGGTGCATCCTGAATCGCCGGACGCGGTGGTCAATATGGCGGATGTGGCGGGGTCGACGTCCCAGTTAATCAAGGCCGCTCAAACATTGCCCAATAACCAGCTTATCGTGGCAACAGATCGCGGCATTTTCTTTAAGATGCAGCAAGCGGTGCCGGGCAAGACATTGTTCGAAGCGCCGACAGCAGGGAATGGCGCTACCTGCCGAAGCTGCGCACACTGCCCGTGGATGGCCATGAATGCACTGGATAATCTGGCGGATGCGCTGCGCTACGGCAGTGGGGAAATTCATGTTGATGAGTCGCTACGCCAGAAAGCGCTAAAGCCGCTTGAGCGTATGCTGAATTTCAACGCTAAATAGGACAGCTTCACGCTGTGATCAGCCCATAAAACTCCTGGCCCTTCGCAGGCTAGGAGCTTTATGTGTGTCATTCATTTCAAAACGTTACGTCGTTAAAAGTCATCCAGCGCTTTACGGTATTCAATAAAGGCTTCTCGGCGCTGTTCAATGCGTGCAAGGGCTTGCTGGTCGTTCTCTTGCTCGGCCGCGTTGCGCGCCAGTGAGAGTTGCTGAATGCCTCGGTCAACTCGTCCTGTCAGCTGTAAATGCTCGGCGCGCGCCAAATGCCCCCAACCGTTGTGCCCGCTTCGCCCAGCGGCTTCAGCCAGCAGGTTAAAGCCTGGAGGGGATTCAGGGTTTTGCGCTGTTATGTTACGCAGGAGCTGATAAGCGGCTTCTGGGTCTCGCTGCAGCTGTGCCTCTGCCAAAATCAGTTGGGCGGGCAGATAAGATGGCATCAGCCTCAAAAGGCGCTGGCTTCGGGTAATGGCTTCATCATAGCGTTGGGCATCCAGCGCGACGCTTGCCGCAGACGCAGGCAGCATGCCGTAATCCGGTAGCTCAGTGGCCAGTTGATCGAGCATTTGTAAGGCTTGATCCGTTTGACCATTACGCGCAGTTATTAATGCCTCTAGATAGCGTCGTGCCGGCTCTTCTGCGTCATCCTGGGCAAGGCGGGAAGCGGCTTGTTGCGGGGAGTTTTGGTAAATGCTCAATAGGGCGCGAGCGCGCATCATGTCGTAAAGCGTATTGCTGGTATAGGTGCTGGCCACACTGAGCTGCGAGGCACGCCCTTGTGCATCGCTTAAGCGGCTATCTGAAACTGGGTGGGTCAATAGAAACTCAGGCGGGTTGCCGCCTTGTAGTCGCGCCAAGCGTTGCATGGCAGAAAACATGCGGACCATAGCATGAGGGTCGTAGCCAGCATCGGCCATCGCCTGTAAGCCGATACGGTCAGCCTCTTGCTCAAAACGTCTTGAGTAGCTGAGCTGGTCCTGGATCAGGGCAGCCTGTGAGCCCATGGCGGCGGCAAGGCCCGCTTCGCCACCTCCGCTGGCCGCTACCAGCATGCCCGCTAGCATGGCCGCCATGGCAGGAAGTTGTGTCTGTTCTGCTCGCGCGCTGCCTCGGGCGTAGTGGCGCTGTGATAAGTGGCCAAGCTCATGAGCAATCACCGAGACAAAAGCACCTTCATCTTCAGCAAAGGCAAAAAGCCCGGAATTGATTCCCACCACGCCACCGGGAACGGCAAAGGCATTGAGTGATCGGTTATCGACCATCACCATCGTCGTTTGCAGGTCTCCCAATTGGCTGTATGGCAGCAGGCGCGCCACAAGGCTTTCCAGGTAATCGCTTACGATAGGGTCTTGCCATTGAGGCGCCTGGGCCCGGAACTGACGTAGCCATGCTCGGCCCAAACGGAACTCTTCACTGCTGGCTGATGACGAGGGACCGCCAAGCGTGGGCAGATGATAGTCATTGAGTGCGTAGCTTGGCGGGCTTGAGACGCTAATGCTGCAAGCAACAATTAGCGCGCAGAGCCCGCGGGGATAAGCAGTCCGTATGTGCGGCATGGCATCCTCATTGATAAGGGTAAAGCGCAGCGGTTACCGCTGTGACATTGATTGATGCTGTAAAGTGCCGTTAAATCAAGTGAACAGTGATCATCGCAACATAAACAGTTTATGCAACAATGGCGAGATCATGCAGGCATTTTTAGGGAGCAGGTATGTCTGAATCATCCGTACGTTTTCATCCAGACGTGGTGCTTGATGCGTGTGGACTGCCGTGTCCGATGCCGTTACTCAAGACTAAGCAGGCGTTAGCCGGTTTGGCGGCTGGGCAGTTGCTTGAAGTGCGTGCCACTGATGCAGGCTCATGGCGCGATATAGCGTCGTTTACTGATCAAGGCAATCATGAGATGGCGGCGCGAGAGCAGCATGAAGGCACGTACTTTTTTTGGATACGTAAGGCGGGAGACGCACACTAATGACCATGCGTACTATTCTTAAAAGCTGGGTTGAACGCTATTTTTCTGATGAAGAAGCGCTCGTCTTATTGCTGGTATTGGTGGCTGGCTTTACGGCCATTATCTGGTTTGGCCACATGCTGGCGCCGTTTTTTACCGCACTGGTTCTGGCTTTTCTGCTGCAAGGGGTGGTGAGCGCTTTAACGCGAAGAGGGATACCTCATCTTTTAGCCGTTACTCTTATTTTTCTAGCCTTTATCAGTGCTTTGTTAACCCTTGCGTTCATTTTAATGCCGCTGATTTGGAATCAGTTGGTCGGGTTTGTACATGAAACGCCGCGAATGTTTGCCAGCGGCCAGGGGTGGTTGGATGAGATGCAGGCGCGCTACCCAAACCTGGTTACGCCTGATCAAATGCAGAGCTGGATCGGTGTAGCAAGCCGTGAAATTAGCCAGCTAGGCCAGCGTGCGCTGACGCTCTCCTTGGCCTCTTTGGGTAATGTCATGTCGCTGATTATTTACCTCGTCCTCGTGCCCATTCTGGTCTTCTTTATGCTGAAGGACCGCGAGGCGCTGGTTGGGTTCGCGGTTTCGCTGTTGCCACAAAAGCGTGCGCTGTTAACGCGCATCTGGCAGGAAATGGATCATCAGATTGCGAATTATATTCGGGGCAAGTTCATCGAAATCATCATTGTGGGTACGGTAGCGTTTGGCACCTTTACCTTTTTTGGCTTGCCGTATACAGCGCTGCTGGCTGTTCTGGTGGGCTTTTCGGTGCTGGTGCCTTTTATCGGCGCTGCGGTGGCTACACTGCCGGTCATGGCGGTAGCAGGTTTTCATTTTGGATTAAGCGATCAATTTATTTATGTGCTGGTTGCCTATGGCGTGATTCAGGCACTGGATGGAAACGTTCTGTCGCCAGTGCTGTTTTCTGAAACCAATAATATTCATCCCGTTTCCATTATTGTCGCGGTGCTTTTCTTTGGCGGTATTTGGGGCTTCTGGGGCGTGTTTTTCGCCATTCCGTTGGCCACACTGCTAAAAGCGTTGGTCTACGCTTGGCCGCGGGGTGTTCGTGAGCAGAATGGGGAAGAGGGTATTATCCAGGCGGAGTCATAAGACCGTATAGCCGCTGCCCGGGTGTTAACAATGCCCTTGGCTTAACACGCTGAGTCTTTTGAAAAGTTAACGCCCGCTCGGTGACGACACCGGGCGGGCGTTTTTATTAACGACTCGCGTGTAGTGCTTCAGCGGCAGCCAGCACTTCCTCTACGTGGCCTGGCACTTTAACGCCACGCCATTCGTTGGCAAGGTTGCCTGCTGCATCTATTAAGAAAGTACTGCGCTCAATGCCAAGATGCTCCTTGCCGTACATTTTTTTAAGTTTGATAACATCAAATATCGTACAGACGGTTTCATCCTTGTCGGAAATGAGCGGGAAGTTAAAATCCTGCTTGGCTTTAAAATTTTCCTGGGCACGCAAACCGTCCCGAGACACCCCTAAAATAACCGTATTGGCGTTATCGAACGCTTTTTTATGGTCGCGGAAATCGCCGCCTTCGGTGGTGCAGCCGGGTGTGCTGGCCTTGGGATAAAAATAGATAACGACCTGTTTGCCACGTAGTTCCGACAGTGTGATTGTCGTATCGCCCGTCGCACTTGCAGAAAAGTCGGGGACAGGTTGGCCTAATTCGATATGCATGCAGACTCCTAATCGTTGACGACTTATAGGGTGATTACACGCAACCTGAGGCAGCATGTCAAAGGCATGATAGGTGTGCATCACAAACTCACAGCGGTTTGCGCTGTACAGGCTCGAATCGCCTGAGTACCATTTACCCTCTGTAGGCCCAAACGGGCAGTCGCCATGATGCGTAAAAGAGTGGTTCGGCGCCTTGTCTGGATGTCCATGTTGGGCTTGGTCTCATAATTTTGTAGATGAGGAATAAACGGATGATCACAGGCAGCATCGTCGCCCTGGCGACGCCGATGAAAGTCAATGGCGACATCGACTGGGAGGCGCTTCGTCGTCTGGTGAACTTCCACCTTGATAACGGAACAGACGGCATCGTTGCCGCAGGCACCACTGGCGAGCCCACGACCATGACGTTTGCAGAGCACTTTGACGTGATCCGCAGTGTGGTGGAAGAGGTCAACGGACGCATTCCGGTGATCGCCGGTACGGGTGCTAATGCGACGTCTGAAGCCGTTGAGCTTGCTCGGTACGCCAGTGAAGTAGGGGCTGATTACTGTTTGTCCGTTTGCCCCTATTATAATAAGCCGACTCAGGAAGGCTTGTACCAGCACTTTAAGGCGGTGGCAGAAGGCAGCAAACTACCGGTTATCATGTATAACGTGCCGGGGCGTACCTGCTCTGACCTGTACAATGAAACGGTTGTACGCTTGGCAGGCGTTGATAACATCATCGGTTTGAAAGATGCCACTGGAAACCTTGAGCGCGCAGAAGATCTAATTTCGCGCTTAAAGGGCAGTGACTTTATGCTGTATTCCGGTGATGACGCGACGGCCTGCGAGTTTATGCTGATGGGTGGGCATGGTGATATTTCGGTGACGGCGAACGTTGCCCCTAAGGCAATGCATGAGCTATGTGCGGCCGCTGTCGCTGGCGATGCAGATAAAGCGCATCAAATTAATACCCGTTTAATGCCGTTGCATACTAATCTGGGCATTGAATCCAATCCTATACCGGTAAAATGGGCGCTTAACCGGATGGGGTATATGGATGCAGGTATTCGTTTGCCACTGACATGGTTATCCGAGAAGTACCACGCCACTGTCAGTGAAGCGCTGCAACTGGCGGGCGTGATTGAGGAGTAATGCTCTTTCATTACACCCAGCGCGATACCCTTTGTTACCGGGAGCACAGTGATGTGCTGCCGGTTAACTGATTTGTTGACTGTTAAGGTGGCTTGATGAGCTTTGTGCTTGAAAAACGTGCGCTTAAATGGATACCGCTGGCACTCGTAACGGCTGTCGCTCTGGCAGGTTGCGCGCGCGATGGTTATTACCACGACCGTAACCTGGATTATACAGAAGCCGCTCCGGCGCCCCCTCTGGTGCTGCCAGAGACCCGCAATGCGCAGCGCTATCAGGATGCACTGCCCGTTCCTCAAGCAGCCATGCAGGGTGCCCGCATCGAAGAAACTGCGGAAATACGCGCTCCTCAGTCGTTATCGATTGGCAGTGGTCTAGAGCCCGAATACGTAGAACGCCGGGAAGCAGGTAGCCAAAGCTGGCTAGTGGTGGCGGCCGATACGGGCGCCGTCTGGCCGCAGTTGGAGTCCTTTGCGCGTAGCCGTCAACTAGGTGTGGAGCAAAGCGATGCGTCGCAGGGCGTTATCGTAACGTCGCAGGCCGATTTACGTCTGCAAAGTGCCATGCGTTCTGGCAGCAGTGAAGTGCGCTGTGAACGTGGTGGCCAGACCATGACGAGCTGCCTCGACGCCTTGGAAGAGTTTCTGGGGGCGCGTAGTGCGTCACAGAGCGTGGCTTCCTCCTGGAATGCCCAGCGCTTGAATACCCAGCAAACGCTACAGCTTCGTCAGCAGGGTGATGAGTGGGAAGCTGTCATTCCCCAGCCGATTGATCGTGTTTGGGCTGAACTCAATCACTATCTCGCGTTGGATTTCACCCTACAAGGTCAGCGTAATCTGCTCGCTACCAGCCCGGAGCGTCATGAATTTCTGGTGGAATACATGACCGAGACTGAGCGTGGTCGCAACCCGCTGCAAATTGTATTTAGTGCCGATGTGCGCAAGATGCCCCAGGAAATACGTATTGTGCTGCAGCCCGATGGCAATCAGACCATTTTACGCGCGGTGAATGCCAGTGAGCGTGAGTTTAATGCCGATGACCAGCGTGAGCTGTTAGAACGTGTTGCTGGCTATTTACGTTAATCTGTTTATTTGATCCCTTTCGGAGCTGTCATGGAAAAGCGCCAAGAACTTTATGCCGGTAAGGCAAAATCTGTATATCACACCGATGATCCGGATCTGCTGGTGCTGCAGTTTCGTGATGACACCAGCGCTTTTGATGGTAAGAAGAAAGAAGCGTTGGCCCGTAAAGGGATGGTCAATAACGTCTTCAACGCGTTTATTATGGAGCGTTTGCAAGAGGCCGGTATCCCTACGCATTTTGAAAAACAACTCTCCGATACCGAGAGTCTTGTTAAAAAAATGCAGATGATTCCGGTCGAGTGTGTGGTACGCAACATCGCTGCGGGTGGGCTGGTAAAACGCCTGGGCGTTGAAGAAGGTGTTGCACTTACGCCGCCTACCTTTGAGTTGTTCTTGAAGAACGACGAAAAAGGCGACCCGATGATCAACGAGTCGTTGGCAGAAACCTTTGGTTGGGCAACGCCCGAGCAGCTGGGCAAGATGAAAACGCTGACCTTCAAGGTTAACCACGTGTTAAAGCAACTGTTTGCCGAAGGCGATATGCTGCTGGTGGATTACAAGCTTGAGTTTGGCGTTTTCAAGGGTGAAGTGGTATTGGGCGATGAGTTCTCACCGGACGGCTGTCGTCTATGGGATGCCAATACCCGAGAGAAGCTGGATAAAGACCGCTTCCGCCAAGGCCTGGGCGGTGTGATCGAAGCCTACGAAGAAGTAGGTCGGCGTCTGGGAATCACCTTTCCTGCCTGATCGCCCGTACTAGCCAGTCATGATGTCGATAGCCACCACCTCTAACGTGGTGGCTTCGTCGTTGTGTAGGGCTCGAAACTTCACATCGACATCGCGCAGCCTAACGCCGTAGACACGCCCAGGCTCCTCGCTTTGCTTGTAAGCGGGGCGTGGGTCTTGCCCAAGCACTTGCTCGATCAAGGCATACAAGCTTGCGCTATCAACGCGGCGTGCCAACGTATCCAGCGCATCGTGGCTGAACGTGACGGGCAGCAATACGGGGGCTTGCGGCGCAAAACCGGCGACAGCTTCAGGGCGTGCTTCGGCCCAGGGCAGGTAGGGCTTGATATCGACCACCGGGGTGCCGCTCACCAAATCGCAGCCTTCGAGTCTTAAACGAACCCCTTGGTGTGTGTCGATACCGACAAGCGTTACCAGCGAGAGGCCCAGCCGATTAGGTCGGTGGGTACTGCGGCTGGCAAATACGCCTACCTTGCGGTTGCCCCCAAGCCGTGGTGGGCGTACTAATGGCGTCCAACGCTCTGGGCTTTGATGAAAAATAAATGACACCCAAAGATGGCTAAAATCCTCCAGCCCACGCACCGTCAAGGGGTCGTTATAGGGTGCCGTTAGCACGAGACTGGCGTTGGCCGCCTGCGCCAGGCCCGGTTGGCGGGGGATGCCAAACTTGTCCGGGTAGTCGCTAACAACGTAACCGATAGGCGTCAGCGTAAAGGACGCACTTTCAGGGGCATTGTGCATGCTACTGCCTTATGCTGAGATAGGCGGCCAAGTATAAAGCAGGCTGACGTTATACGCCGAATGCTTGATCCCCATTTCGATAACTGCTTAGAGGTGATGCATGCCAACGACCGAGGAGCTTTCTGCGCCAAAAGTCCCGGCGGCGAGGGTGACCTACCGCGCCGCTTTAGCGCGCGACGCCGCGGACCAGACAGAAGTGTTTTACCATGCGGTCATGCAAGGCGCAGCTAGCCACTATGAGCTTAGCCAGCGGCGCGCCTGGGCCAATGCGCTGCCCCGTGAAGCCAGCGCCTGGGCGGTTCGCCACGCGCTTTACACCACGCTGGTGGCGGTGTGCGACGGGCGCTGTGTGGGCTTCCTTGAGCTTGATGTGAAGGAAGGGCGTATCGAAACGCTGTATGTGTGGCCCTCGCTGACCGGGCGTGGTATTGGCACCACACTGTTGATTCATGCTGAGCGTATGCTGTTGGAGCAGGGAGTTGATCGCATAGAGATTGAGGCGAGCCTGATGCTTTATGACCGCCTGCTGCGCCGAGGCTGGGAAAACCTGGGCGAGCAGTGGGTTGAACGAAGCGGTGAGTCACTTCAGCGCTATCGGATGGAAAAGCGCCTGAGTGCGATTGAAACCTGAGCTTGAGACTAAATCTGACCCTGGCTATACGCTATAGCTGCGGGTAATTCGCATGGAGAGATCAATGGACTGGATATCTTTGGTCAGCGCGCCGCTGGAAATACAGTCGATCCCCGTATCGGCAATCGCTTTGAGCGTAGCTGCATCGACATTGCCTGAGGCCTCAAGCGTGGCGCGCCCGCCGTTCAGTTCGACTGCTACGTACAAATCTTCAAGTGCGAAATTATCCAGCATGATGATGTCAGCCCCGGCCGCCAATGCCTGGTCAAGCTCTTCAAAGGTCTCTACTTCCACCTCTACCGGCACATCCTTGGCAAGTGCCCTTGCATGACTCACCGCGGCCTTGATGCCGCCGCATGCCGAAATGTGGTTCTCCTTGATTAAGAATGCATCCCAAAGACCGATTCGATGATTGTGGCCTCCGCCACACGTAACGGCGTATTTTTGCGCCAAACGCAGGCCGGGAAGCGTTTTGCGGGTATCGAGCAGGCGAACGCCGGTACCCTCAATCAAGTTGACGTAGCGGCGCGTTGCGGTTGCCGTGGCAGACAGCGTTTGTAACATGTTGAGCGCCGCGCGCTCCCCGGTTAACAAACTACGTGCCGGGCCTTCCAGTTCCAAAAAGCCTTGGCCTTCATCCAGCAAGTCACCGTCAGCGGCTAGCCAGCGAAGCGTGACGCGCGCATCCAACTGCTGAAAAATTTCATCGACCCACGCAGTCCCACACAGCACCGCAGACTCACGGGTAATCACCGTCGCCGTTGCCCTCTGGTCCTCGGGAATTAGCTGGGCAGTAATATCGCCTGAGCCTATATCTTCGTTAAGCAGGCGAGTCACGCAGGTGCTGATCTCTTCAGCTAGCGCATTTTGGTTATTCATGGCGGTGAGCTCTCTGGGCATGATCAAATGAGACCGGCATTATAGTAAAAGAGGGCCGCTAATGAGAGCAGTGAAAAGAGCGCGACGTAAAGGAGACTTTGTGGGTGATTAATGACCAGACACACGACGGCTGGTGGGGCAGGGCGCGCAGGGTTGACTCGCCCAATTATGATGCGCGACCTACTGATGACGTATCGTTATTGGTACTGCATGCGATCAGTTTACCTCCTGGGCAATTTAGTGGTGATGCGATAGAGGCGCTGTTCACTAATCAACTGGCAACGGACCAGCACCCTTTTTTTGCCGAGATTGCCCATTTACGCGTTTCAGCGCACCTGCTTATCCGGCGTGATGGTGAGTGCGTGCAGTTCGTGAATACGGATCAGCGCGCCTGGCACGCTGGGCGTTCACGCTGGTGGGATAGCCACGCCATGCAGTGGCGGCAGGCATTGAATGACATTTCACTGGGCATTGAGTTGGAAGGTGATGACATAACGCCTTTTACCAAGGCGCAGTACCACGCGCTGGCAGAAGTCACTCAGTGGTTAATGGTTCGCTACCCAGCGCTTGATGCGTCACGAATGACGGGCCATGCGCATATCGCGCCGCTGCGTAAAACGGACCCAGGGCCCGCCTTTGATTGGGCCTACTTTTACCAATGTTTGGCGAAAATCCACCTTGATACGCTTTAAAAAGAGCGATTAAGTTGTTCAACGACAAGAAAATAAAACGGTAGTTTAGCTACACTGCCTACGCATAAAGAGTAATAGGAAGCACTGTCGAAGCGTCTATGTTGCAGTGCAATAGTTTGTTTTCGATACGCTTTTCCACTACTCCGGAATTGGCAGCGTGGCGACTTTGCGGTATCTTCCTATATACAAAAGGCTAACTTTTACGACATTTATGTAGCTTTACTACATTCAGTGGTCTGTAGCTCGTTGAATATAGAGCTAAAAAAACATTAGCGTTACCGCGCAAATGCTTTTCTGCGGTGGCCATCAATCACCGCAGCTGCCCCAAACCCGTACGGGTTGGCGGGGCTCATGTCATTTATCGTCATTCGGAGAGACCTCTATGAGTCTGGAGACAAGAGAAGATCTCGATCCGGTCGAAACCACGGAGTGGCTGGAATCCCTGGAATCGGTGCTGGATCGTGAGGGCGAAGATCGCGCCCGTTACCTGATGACCCGCCTGGCGGATCGATTGCGCCGGGACGGGATGAAGGTGCCCTTCTCGGTGACAACCCCGCACCGCAACACGATTCCGCTGCATCGTGAAGCGCGGATGCCTGGTGATCTGTTCATGGAGCGTCGCATTCGCTCCTTGATTCGCTACAACGCGATCGCCCAGGTCATTCGTAATAACCGGGCCAACCCCGGGCTTGGCGGCCACATTGCCAGCTTTATGTCATCGGCAACCCTTTATGATGTGGGCTTTAACCACTTCTTCCGTGCGCCTAAGGATGACTTCGCTGGCGACCTGATCTACATCCAGGGTCACGTAGCACCGGGCATTTACGCACGCTCTTTCCTGGAAGGTCGTCTGTCTGAAGATCAGATGGATAGATTCCGTCAGGAAGTAGATGGCGATGGCTTGTCATCGTATCCGCACCCTTGGCTGATGCCGGATTACTGGCAGTTCCCGACCGTCTCCATGGGCCTTGGCCCAATCCAGGCGATCTACCAGGCCCACGTGATGAAGTACCTGCATCATCGTGAAATGAAAGACATGTACGATCGCAAGATCTGGTGTTTCATGGGCGATGGCGAGTGTGATGAGCCGGAATCCCTGGGTGCCATCTCACTGGCAGGTCGTGAGAACCTGGATAACCTGATCTTCGTTATCAACTGTAACTTGCAGCGTCTGGACGGTCCTGTACGCGGTAACTCCCGCGTTATGGACGAGTTTGAAGGCGTTTTCCGTGGTGCCGGTTGGAACGTAATTAAAGTTGTTTGGGGTCGTCACTGGGATCCGTTGTTTGAGAAGGATAGTAAAGGCGTCCTTCAAAAACGTATGGATGAAGCGGTCGACGGTGAGTACCAGAACTACAAGGCTAACGGCGGCTCTTATACCCGTGAGCACTTCTTTGGTAAGTATCCTGAAACCGAAGAAATGGTTAAAGATCTTTCCGATGATGATATCTGGAAGCTCAATCGCGGTGGCCACGACCCGTTCAAGGTCTATGCGGCCTACCATGAAGCCGTTAACTCCACTAACGGTAAGCCGACGGTTATTCTGGCGCATACGGTAAAAGGTTACGGTATGGGTAGCGGCGATGGCGAAGCAGCCAACGAAGCGCACCAGGTGAAAAGCATGGAGTACGAAGCACTGCGGACCTTCCGCGACCGCTTCGGTATTCCGCTTTCCGATGAGCAGCTCAAGGAAGTGCCTTACTATAAGCCGGAAGATGATTCGCCCGAGCTTAAGTATATGCACCTGCAACGCGAGCGCTTAAACGGCTACCTGCCCAGCCGCAAAAGCGATTTTGAAGCGTTGGAAATCCCCACGCTTGAAGACAAAACCTTCGCCACGCAAATGGCCGGTTCAAAAGGTCGTGAAGTATCGACCACCATGTCCTTTGTGCGCGTGCTCAATGGCTTGGTTAAAGACAAGAAGCTTGGCAAGCTGGTCGTTCCGATTATCCCTGATGAAGCGCGTACCTTCGGTATGGAAGGTATGTTCCGTCAGCTCGGCATTTATACCGCCGAAGGCCAGAAGTATGAGCCGATGGATAAAGGCCAAATCATGTACTACCGCGAGGACCAGAAAGGTCAGGTTCTCGAAGAAGGTATTACGGAAGCCGGCGCGATGTCAGCGTGGATGGCGGCTGCCACGTCTTACAGCAATAACCACCTGACGCTGTTGCCGTTCTACATCTACTACTCGATGTTTGGCTTCCAGCGCATTGGCGACTTGGCTTGGGCCGCAGGTGACCTGCAGGCACGTGGCTTTATGGTCGGTGGTACCGCCGGGCGTACGACGCTTAACGGCGAAGGTTTGCAGCACCAGGATGGCCACAGCTTAATCCAGGCGTCGACTATTCCCAACTGCCGTAGCTACGACCCCACGTACGGTCACGAAGTCGCTGTCATCGTTCAGGATGGTTTGAAGCGCATGTTCACTGATAAAGAGAACTGCTTCTACTACCTGACCGTGATGAACGAGAACTACGAGCATCCGGAGCTTGAAAACGTACCGGTCGACGATATCGTCAAAGGTATGTACCTGCTGCGTGAGACGAAGGGCGACAAGGGCCGCGTTCAGCTGATGGGGTCTGGCACCATTCTGCGTGAAGTGGAAGCCGCCGCTGAGCTGCTCGAACAAGACTGGGGTGTTGGCGCTGACATCTGGAGCGTGACCAGCTTTAACGAACTGCGTCGTGAAGCGCTGCTGCTTGAGCGTGAATCCTTCCTGAGTCCGGACGCTGAGGCCAATAAGCCGCACGTGACGAAATGTCTGGAAGGCCGTGACGGTCCGGTCATTGCTTCGACGGACTACATGAAGCTCTATGCGGATCAGGTCCGTGCATGGGTACCAGGCGACTATACTGTTCTGGGTACCGATGGCTATGGTCGTTCGGACACGCGTAAGAAGCTGCGTTACTTCTTCGAGGTAGATCGCTACTTCGTTGTTGTAGCGGCCCTGCGTGCACTGGCTGAGCGTGGCGAGATTGAACGTAAGCAGGTTGGCGAAGCCATGAACAAATATGGCATCGACGCTAACAAGCCGAACCCGCTGACCAGCTAAACCGCTGCCCGGCGGGTTAAGTACCCGCCGGCTCGATCCGATTTGAAAGGAGCGCGACCTTGAGTAGCGAAATCATCAAAGTGCCCGACATCGGCGGTAGCGAAGGTGTCGAAATCATCGAGATCGCGGTGTCGGAAGGCGACGTCATTGCAGCGGAAGACACCCTGATCACGCTGGAGTCTGATAAAGCCAGCATGGATATCCCGGCCCCGAAGGGCGGTAAAGTCGTTAAAGTGCTGGTTAAAGAAGGCGATACCGTTTCCGAAGGTGACGATATCGTTGAGCTGGAAGCGGAAGGCGGCGGCGATACCGAGGAAGAGGACGACAAGCAAGCGTCCGAACCCGAGCAGAAAGAAGCCCCTGCGGCCGAAGAGAAGCCCAAGGCCGAGCAGAAAAGCGCCAAGAAATCCGGTGGCGGTAAGCATACCGTGGATATCAAGGTGCCGGACCTAGGCGGCTCTGACAATGTTGAGATCATCGAAGTCACGGTGGGTGAAGGCGATAGTATCGATGCTGAAGATACGCTGATCACCCTGGAGTCTGATAAAGCCTCCATGGACGTGCCGAGCCCGCATACCGGTAAAATTGTCGCGTTTACCGTTAAAGAAGGCGACACGGTTTCTGAAGGCGATGTTATCGGCCAGATGGAAGTCGAAGGTGAAGGTGGCGACGAGGCCGACGGTGAAGCGCCTGCTGAGGAAGAGGCGAGCGCCTCCAGCAGCGAGCCTGAAGATACCCGCAGCGACGACAGCGAAGACGACGCGGCCAGCGGCGAGCCAGAGCGCAAGGAGATCCGCGTTCCGGATATTTCCGGCTCTACCGACGTACCGATTATTGAGATCGGTGTGGCAGTAGGCGATGAGATCAGCGAAGAAGATCCGTTGATCACGCTGGAATCTGATAAAGCCTCCATGGATGTTCCCAGCCCCTATAAAGGCAAGCTCCTTGAGCTGACCGTTAAAGAGGGTGATACCGTTTCTGAAGGCGATATCATTGGTTATATGGAAGTAGCGGGCGCGAAGAAAGCCGCTTCCAAGCCAGCGCCGAAGAAGGAGACTGCTCAGAAAACCGCTGAGAAGAGCACTGCCAAGCAGGGCGCATCAACCGTAGGCGGTACGCCCAGCCCTGAAGCGCAAATGGCCGCGCACAAGCCGCGTGATGGCAAGTTGGTACACGCAGGCCCAGCCGTGCGTATGCTGGCCCGCGAGTTTGGCGTCGACATTGGCCTGGTTAAGCCCAGCGGCCCCAAAGAGCGCGTGCTCAAAGAGGACGTTCAGGCCTATGTGAAGCAGGTCATTGCGAACCAGGGCAAGGCGCAAGCATCGGGCGGAGCAGCTGCCGCCCCGGGTGGCGCCGGTATTCCGCCGATTCCGGACGTCGACTTCAGTCAGTTCGGTGAAGTGGAAGAGAAGCCGATGGGTCGCCTGTTGAAAATGGGCGCGACCAATCTGCATCGTAGCTGGCTCAACGTGCCCCACGTGACCCAGTTTGACGAAGCGGATATCACCGAGCTTGAGAACTTCCGTAAGTCGATAAAAGCCGAAGCCGAAGCGCAGGGGGCCAAGTTAACCCCGCTGCCCTTCCTGGTGAAAGCGTGTGCTTTTGCGCTGCGTAAGTTCCCGCAGTTTAATGTCAGCTTAAAAGGCGACGGCGAAACGCTGGTATGGAAGAACTACGTTCATATCGGTATTGCTGTTGATACCCCTGATGGCTTGATGGTGCCGGTACTGCGTGATGCCGATAAGAAGTCCTTGATCGAGATTGCCAAGGACATGGCAGAGCTGGGTAAAAAGGCACAAACCAAGAAGCTCAAGCGGGAAGAGATGACCGGTGGCTGTTTCACTATTTCGAGCCTGGGTTCGATTGGTGGCACGGCGTTTACGCCGATCGTGAATGCGCCTGAGGTAGCTATTTTGGGTGTTTCCAAAGCCCAAATGAAGCCGGTTTGGGATGGCGGTGCCTTCCAACCGCGCTTAATGATGCCGCTGTCGCTTTCCTATGATCACCGGGCAATTAACGGTGCGGATGCTGCGCGTTTCACGGCATTCCTGGCGGATGTGTTGACCGATATTCGCCGCTTGTTGCTGTAATCAGGTTATCGGCATGATGTGGATTGTCGTGGCGCCGTTTGATGCGGTATCACGGCAATTCACGCAGCAGTATATGAGAAAATAGCTGCAAATTAGGTTTAGTCAACGGCGCCCAGTGATGGGCGCCGTTTGCGTTTAGCACTTCAAACGAGGCGGCCGGTGCGCCTGGCGTGCATCACTTGGCTGTTTTATTTAAAAAAATCTTACAAAAATACCCTTCTCAGGCTTTTGGGGAGTTGTGCCGCATGAGTGGCCCGGTTATTGTCGGTTAATTCATTTTATTGCGTTTTACTTTCAAGGAGCAGTGGCCATGCGTTTAATCCTGTTGGGTGCCCCCGGCGCGGGGAAAGGGACTCAAGCTCAATATATTTGCGAGCAGTTCAAGATTCCTCAGATTTCCACCGGGGATATGCTACGCGCGGCAATCAAAGACGGCACCGAGCTGGGGCTAAAAGTTAAAGAGATAATGAACAGTGGTGGCCTGGTGTCCGATCAGATCATTATTGACTTGGTGAAAGAGCGTATCAGCCAGCCAGATTGCGAGAACGGGTTCCTGTTTGACGGGTTCCCGCGGACCATCCCTCAGGCCGATGCCATGAAAGAGGGTGGCGTGAAGATTGACCACGTGCTTGAGATCGCTGTCCCGGATGAAGAAATTGTCAACCGCTTGGCGGGGCGCCGCGTTCACCCGGCATCCGGGCGTGTTTACCACGTCGATCATAATCCGCCTAAAGAGCCTGGCAAAGACGATGTAACGGGCGAGCAGCTTATTCAGCGTGAAGATGACCAGGAATCAACCGTGCGTAACCGCTTGTCGGTTTATCACGATCAAACGGCACCGCTGGTGGATTACTACCAGCAGTGGGCAAACAAGGACGCTGAAGCAGCGCCCCAGTACCACCGTGTTGAAGGCGTAGGCAGCGTTGCCGATATTACGCGCCAGGTAAAAGAAGCCCTTGGCTGATTAAACGATGCTCGCTAAGCCGATGGCCCGCCAAGCGCGGGCCATCGTCGTATGGGCGCACTAAAGGTATAATGTTCGACTACTTATCACGAGTGCGGAATTGCTATGTCGTTACACCTTCTTGCGCTAGATGCCTCATCCAGCGCCTGCTCGGTAGCACTGCTACGTCAGAACGGCGCTGACCGCGAATGTCTAGCGCGCTACGAGATGACGCCGCGTGCGCATACTCGGCGGTTAATGCCGATGGTGGACGAGCTGTTAGCGCAAGCGCAGATTACACCGGCGGCGCTCGACGCCATTGCCTTTGGACAAGGGCCGGGCTCATTTACCGGGCTGAGAATCGCTACCGGAACGGCACAAGGCCTGGCCTTTGGTTTGGACCGCCCATTACTCGGCGTCTCAACGCTCAAGGCGTTGGCTCTCCAGGCCCATCGGCGCTTTCACTTTCGCTATATCGTCACTGCTCTGGATGCGCGTATGGGCGAGATCTACGCGGCCACATGGCACTGTTTGAACGATAGCGTGAGTCTGGAACAAGCTGAAGCCGTGTTGGCCCCGGAAGCGTTTTCACTACCTGAAGCTGAAACTGACTGGGTCGGTGTAGGCTCAGGTTTTACGCTTTGGGAGCGCTTTGCAGCCACGGTGCAAGTGAGCATGAGCCAGCACCTGGTTGATATGGAGCCTCGCGCTGAAGAGATGGCCTGGTTGGGTGCCGATGATTTTGCGGCAGGGTTAGGTCAGCCGGCGCATCTGGCTCAGCCGGTGTATTTGCGCAATAACGTTGCCTGGAAAAAGCCGGCATGAGCCTGCCTGAAAAGGCCGTACTCCCAGAAGGACTGGCGCTTACGTATTGCGAGGGACGTTTAGTACTGGCAGGGGATGAAAAACGCTATGGAAAACCGCTAAGCGTTGATTTTGCCGCAGGTAAAGCAGCCCATCGGCGTCAGTTTGGCGGTGGGCGAGGCCAACTGGTTGCCAAGGCGTGCGGGCTTGCTAAAGGTGTGACGCCAAGCGTTGTCGATGCGACGGCGGGGCTTGGGCGGGACGCCTTTGTACTGGCCGCACTGGGCGCTCATGTGCTGTTGGTTGAGCGTGTCGGCGCGATTGCCGCGCTGTTGGAAGACGGCCTGCTGAGAGCCGCTAAAGCGCATGATATCGCTGATATCATCGCTCGCATGACCTTGCGCCATGGCGACGCGGCTCAGTCGCTTGAAGCGTTGGTTGCCGAGGCCGCGTTTGATCCACAGGTCGTGCACCTGGACCCGATGTTTCCGCATCGGGAAAAGTCGGCGCTGGTCAAAAAAGAGATGCGCCTGTTTCGCGAATTGGCGGGCGATGACGATGATGCGTCGCGTTTGTTGGAAGCCGCTCTGGAGGTAGCGACACACCGGGTGGTGGTAAAGCGTCCCCGTAAAGCCCCTCCGATTGCAGGCCCTGCGCCTCAGCATGTGTTGGAGGGAAAGACCAGCCGCTATGATCTCTATGTTAAGCAGTCGCTTCATCGTTGAGTCGATACCCATTACGCATTAACGAGGTATTTCATCAGGAGCAGAGCGCTATGAAGTATCAGCCCCTGACATGGCATGCGGGCAATCGATTTACCCTGCTGCCCGAGGCGTCTCGCTTTCTACCCGCCATGCTTGAAGCCATCAACCACGCCAATCACTATGTGTTGGTTGAGCTTTACTTGATGGAGTCGGGAGCGCTTGCTGACCAGGTGATACAAGCACTGACAACGGCAGCCCAGCGGGGTGTAAGGGTGTATCTGCTGTTGGATGGTTTTGGTTCCAAGGGGCTTGCCAGCAGCGACCGCGAGCGGCTTCTTGACGCGGGCGTGGCGCTGCGCTTTTTCAATCCGGTGGGGCTCCACTCACTGGCTCGGAACCTTAGTCGTGACCACCGCAAAATTATTGTGGTCGATGGACAAATAGCCTTTACCGGTGGGTTTGGCGCCGTCGATGAATTCCTAGAGGCATGGTACGACATTGCCGTGCGTATTGAAGGCCCGGTCATCGCCGACTGGGAGATGCTTTTTCGCACCCTTTGGCGTTCGCGCTTAACACGCGCAGAGGATAAGCGTCCTCCGGCGCCTCTTCCTCAACAGCGCCAGGCAGAGGCGTTTGAAGGCGGGGCAATCGGCCGAGCCATACAGGGCCGAGGCTACCGGTACCAGGCGATTCGTCACTCGCTTTATCGCCGGGTGCATGGCGTTCAAGGGCGTCTTTGGCTCTGTACGCCCTATTTCGTGCCTACGTTTACACTGCGCCGTCGCTTGGCGCGGGCTGCAAAGCGGGGCGTGGACGTACGCCTTTTGCTGCCCGGCGCGAAGCATGACCACCCCAGCGTGCGTTACGCAGGACAACGTTTTTATCAGTCGATGCTTAAAGCGGGCGTACGCATTTACGAATTCCAGCCGACGTTTATTCATGCCAAATTTGTACTCGCGGATGACTGGGTGAGTATTGGCTCGTGTAACTTCGATCACTGGAATCTGCACTGGAACCTGGAGGCCAATCAGGAAGTGATGGACGAGCGGCTTGCTCAGGATGTGTGCGCTATGTTTGAGCGTAATTTTTCGGCCAGCAAGGAAGTGCTGGCCGAGGAGTGGGCCGCGCGCTCCTGGAAGCAGCGCGCCTTTGAATGGATATTTGGTACGCTGGATTCAGTGATTACCCGGCTTAAGTAACGATACCGGGTTGAATGAACACTGACTTAGCGGCGCTTGCGGCTCTTGGCAGGCGTTTTTTTGCGCGGCTTGGGTTTGGGCGTTTCCGGTGGAACGCGGTAATGCAAATACAAATCAAGCACGAGCTCTGGCAATTGTGCTACCAGGCTTTCCTGGTGTGCCGTGTCGCTTGCCATCTCGGCCATGTCGGGCTCATCATCAAATAGCCCGGAAAGCAGCATAAAGGGCAAAAGCAGTGTTGCCGCGGCTTCTTCATCCTCCTGGAACCAAGCGCTTTCATCGCTGAAGACGCCTTCCATAAAGCCCGCGCACCAGTCGCCAATCGGTGTTTCTTCCGCAGGCAGCCCATCCAGGGTTAAATCAAAAGGCAGTTCAGGAAGCCCGCCTTGCTCCAGCACGGCCATTGCATTGTTGCGCAGCAGGGTTAGCAGGTTAACAATTTCATTGCGCTCGTTATCATCGGTATAGCGCGGTTCGCCTTGGAACAGCTCAACGAGCCACTGAGTCGGTGATACTTCGCTGGGGGCTACCGCGAGTGCCACGAGAAAGCCGTGGGCGGAGATCAAGTCCAGCGCGTCTTCATCGACCTGGTCTGAGTCGAGGAAATCATCCAGCCTGTCGAGCTGCTCATCGGTCAGCAGTGGCTGCGGAGGGACAGTCTCTGGCGCGTTTGCATCGTCGGGGCGCTCTGCCATAGCAAGCCTCATGAGTTGGGTCGTTTAAAAAATGATACTAATGGGTAACCATCATTTAGGCATTCATTAATGACAAGTTTATCACTAATAGGCGCATCGCTAACGGGTACATTGCCGCTGCCGCCCTGGCCGGAAGATGAATTAGCGGCGCTGTCACCCGAGGCGCTACAAAAAGCGGCATTAAGCCGGGTCGAGCAAGCGTGGCAGCGCTGCCTGGAAGTGTATCCGCAGTTGCCGCGGCCCCGGGTATGGTTTGATTTAAAGGGCGCTTCAGCGGGACAAGCCCATTGGGGACGCGGTGGCCTGCGGTTTAATTTTATTTTGCTTAGTGACAATCGTACTGCGTTTTTTAACGATGTGATTCCGCATGAGATGGCGCATTGGCTGGTGTTTCATCTACGTGACGGGCGACGCTTAAAACCACACGGGCAAGAGTGGAAAACCGTGATGCGGGACTTGTTTGGGCTAGCCCCTCACGTTACCCACCGCTTCGACGTTCATAAGGCTCAGCCTGCACCTTACCGCTATCAGTGCGCCTGCCGTGAGCACCTGTTGACGGCTAGGCGTCATGCGCTAGTTAACAAGGGGCGCCGCTATCGTTGTCGTCATTGCCAGGAGACGTTGGTCTATATCGCTTACGACAATCATTGAAAGCCATCCAGGTTGCTGTTTTTTAAATAAAAAATGTTAATACCAATGTCTAAGAGGAAGCCGCCTAAGGGAGGTTTATGCTAGGGGAACATTCAGTGGTGTCGGGGCAACAAAGAATAATACCGACTACATTCCTATTGAGAGTGCGTTTCTACGGACATGAGGCAACTATGAGCGAACATCAAAACGTCTATCCGGTGCGCGATGCTATCGCCGCCAACGCCTGGGCCGATAAAGAAAAGTTCACGGCCATGTACCAGCAGTCCAAGGATGATCCCGAAGGTTTCTGGGCAGAGCAGGCCAAGCGTCTTGATTGGATTAAAGTGCCAACCATCATCAAGAACACCTCATTTAAACGGGATAATGTGGATATTCGGTGGTTTGAGGACGGCGTACTCAACGTGAGTGCCAACTGCCTTGACCGGCACCTTGAACAGCGCGGCGATCAAACGGCGATTATCTGGGAAGGCGATAATCCTGATGAATCCAAGCATATTACCTATCGTGAACTGCATGAGCGTACCTGCCAATTGGCCAATGCCCTGAAATCGCTGGGTGTTGAGAAAGGCGATACGGTGACGATGTACATGCCCATGATCCCTGAAGCGGCCATGGCAATGCTTGCTTGTGCGCGGATTGGTGCGGTTCACTCGGTCGTCTTTGGTGGCTTTTCGCCCGATGCTGTAGCCCAGCGGATTGTTGGTGCCGATTCCAAACTGATTATTACCGCCGACGAGTCAGTGCGTGGTGGCAAACACGTGCCGCTCAAGGAGAACGTCGATTCAGCACTTACTCGCGAAGGCACCGACGTCTGCAAGAATGTGCTGGTCGTAAAACGTACCGGTGGTGACATCGACTGGAAGGAAGGCCGCGATCTCTGGTTTGATGAATTGGTTGATCGACAGCAAGCGGTGTGCGACGCCGAGCCGGTGGGCGCCGAAGATCCGTTGTTTATCCTGTATACGTCTGGCTCAACAGGTGCGCCTAAAGGCCTTAAGCACACGACGGGTGGCTACCTTACCTACGCCGCCATGACTCACCAGTATGTGTTTGATTACCAGGAGGGTGAGGTCTATTGGTGCAGCGCTGATGTGGGCTGGGTGACCGGACACAGCTATATCGTCTACGGGCCGCTTGCCAACGGAGCGACCACGTTGATGTTTGAAGGCGTGCCCAGCTATCCGACTCACGGGCGCTTGGGTGAAATTGTTGATAAGCATAAGGTCAACATTCTGTACACCGCGCCCACTGCCGTGCGTGCCCTGATGGCCCATGGTGACAACGTGATGAGCACCAGCTCACGCGACAGCCTGCGCCTGCTGGGTTCGGTAGGCGAGCCGATTAACCCGGAAGCCTGGGAGTGGTTCTATCGGGTGATTGGCAACGAAAACTGCCCGATTGTGGATACCTGGTGGCAAACGGAAACCGGCGGCATCATGATTTCTCCGCTGCCAGGCGCAATGGATCTAAAGCCTGGCTCTGCCACGTTGCCCTTCTTTGGTGTACAGCCAGCCCTGGTGGACAACGAAGGCCACCAGCTTGAAGGCGCCGCCGAAGGCAATCTGGTGATCCTTGATTCCTGGCCGGGGCAGGCGCGCTCTATCTGGGGCGATCACGAACGCTTTGTGCAGACCTACTTCTCCACCTACGATGGCATGTACTTCACCGGCGACGGCTGCCGTCGTGATGAAGATGGCTATTACTGGATTACCGGACGTGTGGATGACGTGCTTAATGTGTCGGGCCATCGCATGGGCACCGCAGAAATAGAGTCCTCGCTGGTTGCGCACTCGGCGGTGGCTGAAGCGGCGGTGGTAGGTTTCCCCCACGATATCAAGGGGCAGGGCATCTATATCTATGTAACACTGAACGATAGTATTGAGCCATCTGATGAGCTTAAGAAAGAGCTGACCCAGTGGGTACGTAAAGATATCGGGCCTATTGCCTCCCCCGATGTGATCCAATGGGCGCCGGGGCTGCCTAAAACGCGCTCGGGCAAGATTATGCGGCGTATCTTGCGCAAGATTGCGGCCAACGAATGTGATGGCTTGGGGGACACAAGCACGCTGGCTGATCCCTCAGTGGTTGACGAATTGATTGAGCATCGAGCCAATCAATAGTAGCTTACTACTCAGTGGCTTAAGCGTGATGAGTGCTACGTAAGTTGATGAGTGTCAGCCAAAAAGAGCGCAAATAGCAGCATGCTGCGCTTATGCGTTGTAGTGCCGACCAGAGGGTCGGCACTGTTGCGTTTAAAAGGGTGACATAATGATGACAAAATATGCAGGTATGCTTGGGCATGAAGAAACCTTGGGGTACCATGCGTTGACCGTTTGAGCCTAGCGTCGTAGCGGCACGTATTTCCGCTGCACGAGGAACCGGAGGAATATCCATGGCAGTAGCCCATAAGTTTATCGTTGCAGACGACCATCCGCTGTTTCGTGCAGCGCTCACTCAGGCCTTGCGCCAATTAGCCCCGCAGGCTGAGATTGTCGAAGCCGACACCATGGAAGCCACAACGGAAGTGGTTAATCGCCATCCTGATGCCGACCTGATCTTGCTGGACTTGCACATGCCAGGTGCGCATGGCTTTTCAGGGCTCATTCAGTTGCGTGGCCAAATGCCGGATATTCCGGTGGCGGTGGTGTCGGGCAGTGATGAACCTTACGTCGTGCGGCGGGCAATTGACTACGGTGCTTCGGGCTTTATTCCTAAATCATCGTCGTTGCAGCTGATTGCTGAAGCGGTAGGCGAAATTCTTCAGGGTGAAGTCTGGCTGCCAGAGGCGTTGGCTAACGTGTTGGAAGAGACCAGTGAAGAGGAGTCGCGCTTTGCTGAAGCGATTGCTTCGTTAACGCCCCAGCAGTTTCGTGTGTTGAATATGCTAACCGAAGGGCTGCTCAATAAGCAGATTGCCTACGAGCTCAACGTTTCTGAAGCAACGATTAAAGCTCATGTGACGGCGATTTTACGCAAGCTGGGCGTTCATTCGCGCACACAAGCGGTCATTGCGGCGCAAAAACTGGAAGTCGAGCCGCCTAAAGTTGAGTCATAAACGCTCTCGTGGCGTGATTAAAAAAACCGCTTACGCACAACGTAAGCGGTTTTTTTCTGCGGTACATATAGGCTAGGTATTGGCCCGGCTGGCCTGTAACGTGCGGGTCAATAGCGCGCGAAGGGCGGCAGGTTTTACCGGTTTCAGCAGCAGTTGATAGCCGTCGCGTTTGACCTTATCCGCAACGGCTTCGGTACGGTCAGCGGTAATCACAATGCCGGGCACCGCGCCCGATAAACGCTCGCTCAGTGCGTCCAGAGCCATCAAGCCGGTCACTTCATTGTCCAGGTGATAGTCAGCGAGGATCGCATCCGGGTCGCCATCCATGTTGCGCAGGATGGATTTAGCGCCCCCAATGCTGGTGGCGGTAAAGACTTCACACCCCCAGCCGCTGAGCATGGCGGTCATGCCTTCCAAAATCAGGGTTTCATTGTCGATACACACAATGCGCGCACCGGCTAGCTTATTGCCGCTGCGCCGGTTGGTAGGCTCTTGCTCGGCAGCGGTGATTGCCCTGGCCGCTACCACAGGCACGCTGACGGAGAACACGGTACCAGTACCTTCCCAAGAGCGAACCTTAATCGGATGGTCAAGCACTCGGCTCATGCGGTCAGCAATAGAGAGCCCAAGCCCCAGGCCTTTTTCACTCTCCTTGTGACGCGATACCTGATCCAGACGGCGGAACTCCTGAAAGATTTCCGTGAGCTTGGACTCGGGGATGCCGGGGCCGCTGTCCCAGACTTCTATTAAAAGCCGCTGCCCTTGGCGACGACAGCCCAGCAGCACATGCCCATCCTGCGTATAACGCACCGCGTTGGAAAGGAAGTTTTGCACGATCCGACGCAGCATCTGCGGGTCCGAATCAACCCATAGCTGGGTTGGCACAACGTTGAGATCCAGGCCGCGGTTATCGGCCATGACTTCAAATTCAGCGCGCAGCGGGCGGAATATATCGGCGAGTGCAAAGTGGCTGCGGCGCGGTGTCAGCGCGCCAGCGTCCAGTTTGGAGATATCCAGCAACGTGCTCAACAGCTCTTCAGCGGCCTGTAGCGAGTTATCAATATGCCCGATGGTACGCTGTGTATCCGGAGTGGTTACGTTTTGCATAAGCGCTGACGTAAACAGCCGAGCAGCATTCAGCGGCTGCAATAAATCGTGGCTTGCTGCTGCCAAAAAGCGTGTTTTAGAGGCGTTGGCATCTTCCGCCAGTTGCTTGGCCTGGCGCAGGGCCTGCTCGGCCTCGGCGCGAACACGGTTCTCCTGACGCAGGGCGGCGTTGGCTTCAGAAAGTGCTTGGGTGCGCTCGCGAACGCGCTCTTCTAGTGTTTCATTGGTCTCCTCAAGCGCTATTTCAGCTTGTCGACGCTCGGTAATGTCTTGATAAAGCGAGAAAAAGCCCAGAATCGACTGGCTGTCGCCAAAGTGAGGGGTATAGGTCACCAGCATATGGCGCATGACATCGTTGACGTGCATGGAGACTTCAAAACTTACCCGTTCTCCATTCAGTGCTCGGGCGACCCAAGGGCCACGCTCTTCTGACTGCTTAAGTGACAGCACATCCTCAAAGCGCCGACCAATCACCGCATTACGATCAATGTTAAATGCTTGCTCATAGGCGCGGTTGGTAAACAGGTAGCGGCACTCTTTATCAAAGTAGGCAATGAGCGCAGGGACATTATCGGTGTAAATACGGATATTGTTTTCGGAACGAATCAGTGCCTCTTCAATCCGCTTTTGCTGGGTAATATCCTGGTACGTGTAAACAAATCCACCGCCGGGCATCGGATTACCCTGAACTTCCAGCACGCTGCCATCCTGACGATAGCGCACGTAGCGGTGAGGGTGACCTTCGCGAATATTATCCAGCAGTAGCTGGACATGCTCTTCGGGGTCGCCCGGGCCATATTCGCTGTTATGAGCGTTATAGCGGAAGATGCGATCAATTGGCGCGCCGACGCGAATTAAATGGTCGGGAAAGCGGAACAGCTCAAGATAGCGTTGGTTCCAGACGACCAGGCACAGATTTTGGTCAACAACGCTAATCCCCTGGTTAATGTTTTCGATAGTGGCCTGCAGCAGTGCCCGGTTGAACTCCAGTACCTGTGACGCTTCATCCACAATAGAGATAACATCGGAAATGCCGATTCCGCGTCCTTGTAGCGCTGAGTTAACGACAATGCGTGCCGAGGATGCGCCGAGTACCGAGGCAAGAAACCGCTCGGTAAATTGAATAACATCAATGGAGGCACGTGTGCTGTAGTCCAGTGGCTTGCCCAGGCGGCGCGCGTAATCCTCAAATGCCCGTTCCACCTGGCTTGCGCCCAAAAAGCGCTCACATAATACTTTTAGGTCGCCCACCGTCGTGGCACCTGTCCACGGGCGGTTCACCGAGGTCTGGCGCGTTTCAACACTATCGACAAATAGCGAGGCCTGGATACGCTCAACCACTCGCTGCGAGGTCACCTGGGAGATGAAGATATAGCAAAACAGGTTAACGCCCAGCGATAGCATGACGCCGTGGGTAAAGCTATCCCCCAGGTTCAGGCCAAAAAGGGCGGTGGGAGAGAGCCAAGCAATCCCCATCGGGCCGTCAGAGAGCCATGCCAGGGGCAGCACGCCGGCATTCGTCATGGCGGGCAACAAGAGGCTGTAAACCCAGATGGCAAAGCCTGCGTTCATCCCCACGATAACGCCCAACCGGTTACCGCGTTTCCAGTAAAGCCCGCCAATGACCGCAGGGGCAAACTGCGCGGCGGCCGCAAAGGAGAGCATGCCGATAGAAGCAAGCGAAGTGAGCTCGGCGATGAGTCGGTAAAAGCCGTAGGACATCGCCAACACGACAGCAATGGTGATGCGACGGGCTCGCAGGACCAGGCGTCCGTAGTCACGGGCTTTGGTATCAAACCAGCGCAACCGGAACAGGGCCGGGATAACAATTTCATTAGAAATCATGATGGAAACGGCGACTGCTGCAACAATCACCATGCCGGTGGCGGCTGAAAAACCGCCAATGAAGGTCAGCAGCGTTAACCACTCATGGCCCGAGGCCATGGAAAGCGCCAACACATAGGTGTCTGGCTCGACGCCGCTCTCTGAAAAGAGCAGTAACCCGGCTGCGGCCAAGGGCACAACGAAAAAAGCGATAGCCAACAGATACAGCGGAAACAGCCAGCGGGCTTTGGTGGCGTCATCCGGGTGAATATTTTCAACCACGGCGACATGAAATTGACGTGGCAGGCAGAGAATCGCCAGCATCGCGAGCAGCGTTTGTGCCCAAAAGCTTTGGCCGAAGTCCTGGTTGGCGAGCTGGCGCTGAAGGCCAAGCTGGCTCTCTGCGTGCCCCATTAGCTCGCTTAAGCCATCGAACATGCCCCAGGTAACAAAGGCGCCTAGCACAATAAATGCGACAAGTTTGACGATGGATTCAAACGCGACGGCATGAATCAAGCCTTCATGGTGCTCGGTCGCATCGGTATGACGGGTACCAAACAAAATGGCAAACACTGCCATAATAACGGCTATATAAAAGGCGGTGTCGCCAAAGAGCGGGCTTCCCACGCTATCGCTGGCATCGGTTAGCACGCTAAACGTGGACGAGACAGCCTTTAGCTGTAGCGCGATATAGGGAAGCGTTCCGATCAGCGCGACCAGGCTTGCAAACGCGGCAAGCGACTGCGTCTTTCCATAGCGCGAGGCGATAAAGTCCGCGATAGAAGTGACGTTTTGGTGTTTGGCAACGCGGATCATTTTGGCTAGAACCGGCCAAAACAGTAAAAATGTCAGGATAGGACCAACAAAAATACTCGCAAAGGACCAGCCTGCCGTGGCTGCCTGGCCTACCGCGCCGTAAAATGTCCAGGAGGTGCAGTAAATGGCCAGCGCCAGGCTATATATGAAGGGACGTCGGTGGCTGGCGCCGTGGGTGCGGGCACGGCGGTCGCCGTGCCAGGCAATACCGAAGAGAATCGCGATATAAAGAAAGGATACCGCGACCAGCAGCCCACCGTGAAACATGCCTATTTCCCCCACCAACGTTTATCTCGCCCAGCGAGCGGCGCGTGTAAAGAGCCCCATTCTAGGCGAAGAGCAACGCTTGCGTCTCTCCTATGCGTCGGCATTCCCGCATACGGTGGCTAACAGCGTGGATGTTTCGCGCAAGAGACGAAGTTCGCTCAACTGCGCCTCGCCAGCCTCGTTGCTTAGCGGCACCAGTTCACGGCTTTCGCAGTTCAGCAAGTAGGGCTGAGTAGACACAAAATCAGTATGACGGCGAATGAACTGGTAAAGAATAAACTCCACCACCTGATCACCTTCAATATCGCGGGTAATAATGTTGTCGCTATCCACCACGCTAAACTGGGTCGTGATGGGGAAAACAAACGTCCATGGGCGCCATACTTCTGTTCCGGTAGCACTACTGACGATGACGGATGATTCAGGTAACTGGTGTTGTTTGTGCTCAAACCACGAGTACTCCACGTGAATCTGATAACCGAGCATACCCAGCCCCGCAAACACCGGCACTATCCATTTAGGAAGCCGGTTGCGAGATAGATTGCGCAGAATCAAACCAATCCCCGCAGCGGCCAGTGCAGCAAAAATAGCGGCAATCAAGTGCCATATCATAAAGCGATTTCCTGAAAGAGAACGGGCTTCCCAAAGGAAGCCCGGTTCGACATGGGTTCCGTGAAATGCGCTCTGGCGAGCGCATTCAGGAACGATTATGGCTTAGTGATCAACTGCGGCACCAGCACCTTTTGGATAGCGTACGCTTTGCACTAGCTCCTGGATCTCTTTAGGCGGCGGCGCCGTCATGCTAGAGACAAGGAAGGCAACGGCAAAGTTGATCATGGCACCCACCGCACCGAAGGAGAGCGGGGAGATACCGAACAGCCAGTTATCCTGCGTATTGGGCAGCATGTTGGTGCCCGGGATAAAGAACCAGCCGAGGTAGGTAAAGATATACAGCAGGGTACACGCCAGGCCTGACAGCATACCGGCCACGGCTCCGGTGCTGTTCATGCGAGTTGAGAAAATACCCATCATCAGTACCGGGAACAGCGAGGCGCCGGCAATGCCGAAGGCCAGGGCGACGGTCTGTGCCGCAAACCCTGGCGGGTTCAAGCCAAGATAGGTGGCCAGCAAGATAGCCCCGCCCATTGAGATGCGTGCTGCTAACATCTCCTTCTTCTCACTGATATTCGGATTGATCGTGTTCTTGATTAAGTCATGACTGATCGCCGACGAGATAGCGAGAAGCAGACCCGCCGCTGTCGAGAGGGCGGCCGCAATACCGCCCGCTGCGATCAAGCCAATTACCCAGGCGGGTAGGTTGGCGATTTCTGGGTTAGCCAGAACCAGAATGTCATTGTTGACTGTCAGCTCATTGCCTTCCCAGCCGCGACTATCAGCGATAACGTCAAACTCAGCGTTGGCATCGTTATAGAACTGGATGCGGCCGTCATCGTTAAAGTCAAAGAACGTGATCAGGCCAGTCTCTTCCCAGGTACGGAACCACTCAGGACGATCTTCGTAGAAGATTGGCTCGGCACTGGCCTCCTCATAATTCTCAACCTGGCCGGTTAGCTCAGGATAAACGGTGGTCATCAGGTTCAGACGTGCCATGGAGGCTACGGCTGGCGCTGTTAAGTACAACAGCGCGATGAAGACCAGCGCCCAGCCCGCAGACCAGCGTGCGTCAGCCACCTTGGGAACCGTGAAGAAGCGAATGATAACGTGGGGAAGACCAGCGGTACCGATCATTAGCGAGAGCGTGAACAGCACCATATTCAGCTTGTTGTCGACGTCGGCGGTGTAATCCTGAAACCCAAGTGCCATGACGACATCATCAAGCTTTTGCAGCAATGGCAGGCCAGATTCCGTGTGGGAGCTGAACATACCGAACATGGGGATGGGGTTGCCCGTCAACTGCATGGAAATGAACACAGCCGGGATGGTGTAGGCCACAATCAGTACGATGTACTGGGCGACCTGAGTATAAGTGATGCCTTTCATACCGCCGAAGACGGCGTACAGGAAAACAATCCCCGCAGCGATCCAGATGCCCCAGGTGCTAGGTACTTCCAGAAAGCGTGAGAAGGCAACGCCAGCCCCGGTCATTTGCCCGATTACATAAGTAACCGATGCGATAATCAGGCAGATAACCGCGACGACCCGAGCGGTACGGCTATAGAAGCGCTCACCGATAAAGTCTGGAACGGTAAACTTGCCGAATTTACGCAGGTAGGGAGCGAGCAGCATAGCCAGAATAACGAAGCCGCCGGTCCAGCCCATCAGGTAGGTTGAGTTGGCGTAACCGCCGGAGGCGATCAGGCCCGCCATGGAAATAAACGAGGCCGCTGACATCCAGTCGGCCGCTGTGGCCATACCGTTAGTGATCGGGTGAACACCACCGCCAGCCACATAGAACTCTTTTGTGGAGCCCGCGCGCGCCCATATCGCGATACCGATATAGAGCGCAAAGGAGGCACCTACAAAAAGCAGGTTGATTGCAAATTGGCTCATTCTGACTTACTCCTCAAGGCCAAATTTCTTATCGAGCTGATTCATTCTCCAGGCGTAGAAGAAGATCAGAGCAATAAAGGTAAGGATCGAGCCCTGCTGAGCAAACCAGAAGCCCAGGTCTGTTCCCCCTATGTGAATGCTTGCTAGAAGCGGTCTAAACAAAATCGCACATCCGTAAGACACGAATGCCCACACAATAAGGCACCCAGTAATTAAACGAACGTTGGCTTTCCAGTATTCCGCAGCATTGGATTTGTCATCTGCCATTGTGTTGCTCTCCACTTGTGTTTTTAGGTTTGGAAAGTTCACCAGGAATAGCGTTTAGCATGTCAGGGTAATGGCACGCTAAAACTACCTACCGCTTGGTCTTGCCTCTTGGTTGGTTATTGGTTATTGCCGTTGATACAAGCGTT